>NZ_JAAKGN010000057.1:0-27807 GCF_011039295.1 Modestobacter sp. KNN46-3
CGCCGGTCTCCCACGGGGTACCCAGCCGGAACACCCGGGCCAGGGCGGTGGCGACCTGCCGTCCGTCCGCGGTGGCCGCGTCGATCCGGTAGACGGCGGTGCGGCCGGTGCGGTGCAGCTCGACCCCGCCGCCCGCAGGCCCGGCCCCGGGCTCCGCGGCCGAGGTGACCCAGGCGATCACCAGCTACTACGCGCTGCTGCCCGGCGATCCCGAGTCGGCCTGGGAGCGCACCGGGCCCCGGCTGCGGGCCGAGATCGGCAGCAGGTCGGCCTACATCGACTTCTGGAACGGCTTCCGGAGCGTCCGTCGCGGGCCGGTGTCGGCGCAGGACGGGTCGCTCGTCGCCTCGATGCCGGTGACCTTCACCGGGCGCGACGGCAGCGTCAGCGCAGAGCAGCACGAGATCACCCTGGTCCGGGGGGACGACGGCCAGTTGCTCATCGACTACGACATCGCAGTCTGAGGGGAGACCCGCGGAACGCGAGAACGGCAGCGCCCGGTGGGGCACTGCCGTTCTCGACTGGCGGTGGCGGTGGGATTTGAACCCACGGAGGCTTGCACCTCACACGCTTTCGAGGCGTGCTCCTTCGGCCGCTCGGACACGCCACCGCCGGAAAGACTACAGGCCCCGCTTCCCGCGGAAGAACGCACGTAGCAACGCGCCGGACTCCTCGGCGCGGACACCGCCGGTGACCTCGGGCCGGTGGTTCAGCCGCCGGTCCCGGACGACGTCCCACAGCGAGCCGGCCGCCCCGGCCTTCGGGTCGTCGGCGGCGTAGACCACCCGCGCCACCCGGGCCAGCACGCTCGCGCCGGCGCACATCGTGCAGGGCTCGAGGGTGACCACAAGGGTCGCCCCGGTCAGCCGCCAGCCGTCACCGTGCACCGCCGCGGCCGCTCGCAGGGCCAGGACCTCGGCGTGCGCCGTCGGGTCGCCCCGCTTCTCCCGCTCGTTGGCCGCCTCGGCCAGCACCGTCCCGTCACGCCCGAGGACGACGGCGCCGATCGGCGTGTCACCCCACTCCTGCGCGGCGGCCGCGAGCTCCAGCGCCCGCAGCATCGCCTCGTCGTCGGTCACCGCCGGCCCGCCCGCGGACGGCCAGACAGGTGTGCCTCGCCGCGAGTAGTGCTCTGGTGCGCTGGTGCAGCCAGAGCACTACTGCGCCACGAGGTCACGCCAGGTCCAGGCCGGTGAGCGCGGACAGCTCGGCGAGCGCGGTGGCGGGGTCGACGACCTTGATCGTGTGCATGCCCAGTGCCCGGGCCGGCTTCAGGTTGATGCCCAGGTCGTCCAGGTAGGCGCAGTCCGACGGCGCGATCTCCCGGCCGACCGCCGCCGACAGGCGCTGCAGCGCGAGCGGGTAGATCGCCGGCTCGGGCTTGCGCACGCCCTCGACCGAGGACTCGACGACGACGTCGAACAGCTCCAGCAGCTCGCCCAGCCGGCCGGTGCGCTGCATCGGGGCCACGTTGTTCGACAGCAGCGCCAGCGGCAGCCCCACCGTCCGCAGCCGCTGCACCGCCGCCACCATCGCCGGGCGCAGCTCCCCCGCCAGCGCGGCGAGCACCCGCGCCGCGTCCAGCGGGTGCCCGGCGGCGGCGGCCTCGGCCTCGAAGGCGCGCCGGAACCCCGGCTCGTCGAGCTCCCGGCGCTCGTAGCGGGCCCAGGCGTTCGCGTCCGGGTCGGTGCTGTTCAGCCCGACGATGAACCCGGCGGGCAGCGCCGCCTCCTCCTCGTAGGCGGCGAAGGCGATCAGCGGGCTCTCGGTGAGCACGCCGCCCAGGTCGAAGACGACGGCGCTGACGGGGACCGGGACGCTCACGGGGTCGCCACCGCCGTCAGCTCGTCGGCGAAGCCCAGCCGTTCGGCGATGGCCAGCACCATCTCGTCGGCCCACAGCTCGTCGGAGTCCAGCAGCCGGGCCAGCTCCTCGGCCGGCAGCCCGGCGTCGGCGAAGACGTCGAGGTCACCGCCGGGCCAGCCCTGGCCGTCCTCGTCGAAGGCGTCGTCGATCGTGGCGCCGGTCTCGACCGGGATGCCGTAGCGCTCCACCGCCTCGGCCGCGAGCAGGTGCTCCTGGAACGTGGCGTCGGAGACCAGCGCCCGGACCATGCCGCCCGGTCCGTGTCGCAGCACGACGAAGTAGAGGCGACTGTCGACGACGACCACGAACGGGCCCGGCCAGCCGGCGGCGCCCGGCTCGCCGAGCGCGCGTTCCAGGGCCGGGAGCTCGTCGTCGGCGCCGGCGGCGAGCAGCTCGCACTGCCAGCGACCGGCGACCGAGCTGACCCGGACGGCGAAGCTCTGCCGCAGCGTGGTGCCGGAGTCGGAGGGGAGGGCCATAGCCTGTAGATCATGGCCGACGCCCTCCCCGACGACAGCGCGCCGGTCGACGTCCCCGCCGTCGCCCCGGCACTGTTCGCCGCCCTCGCCGCCGATCCGCTCGCCGCTCACTTGGGCATCGAGCTGGAGGAGGTCCGGCCCGGCTACGCCCGCGCCTCGATGACCGTCGGCCCGGCCCTGCTCAACGCGGTCGGCACGGCGCACGGCGGCGCCACGATGGCCCTGCTGGACGTGGTGCACGCCGCGGTGAGCAACAGCCACGGCACGGTCGCCGTCGCCCAGGACGTGCACACCGAGTTCCTCTCCGCCGGCCGGCCCGGCGACCACCTGGTCGCGGAGGGGGTCGAGCTGCACCGCACCGGCCGCACCGCCGTCTACCGGATCGACGCGGCCACCGCGGACGGACGGCAGGTCGCCACCGCCCTGGCCCGGGTGTTCCGGCTGGGTACCCCGTGGGAGACCGGCGAGGCGGCGCCGTGACCGGCTCCTTCCCCGTCCCGACGATGCCGGCACCGCCGGTGTCCGTCGTCGGCCTCGGACAGCTGGGCGGGTCGCTGGCGGCCGCGCTGGCCGCGGCCGGGCGGCCGGTCTCCGGCTGGGACGTCGACCCGGCCGCCCGCGACGCAGCGGAGGACGCCGGCGTGGCGATCCGCCGGGAGCTGACCGGGGTGGTCGTGCTCGCCGTCCCGCTCCCCGCGATGGCCACGGCGCTGGACGGGCTGCGGATCGACCCCGGGGCCACGGTCACCGACCTGGGCTCGGTGAAGGCACCGGTGCTCGCCGAGCTGGGGGCCGCCCACGGGGACCGGTACGTCGGCGGGCACCCGATGTGCGGCACCGAACGCTCCGGGCACACCGCCGTCGACCCGACCCTGTTCGCCGGTGCCCGCTGGGCGCTGTGCCTGGAGGCCGACACCGACCTGCGGCGCTGGCTGCGGGTCGCCGAGATCGCGCTGGCCGTCGGCGCCGAGGTGGTCCCGGTGACCGCCGCCGAGCACGACGACGCGGTGGCGGCGATCAGCGCCGTCCCGCACCTGCTGGCCGCCGCGGTGGCGGCCGCCGCCGGCCAGGCCGGCCCGCTCGCGCTCTCCCTCGCCGCCGGCAGCTTCCGGGACGCCACCCGGGTGATCGGCAGCGACCCGGCGTTCGTCACCGCACTGGTCACCGGCAACGCCGGCCCGGCCGCTGCGGCGCTGGACCGGGTCCGCGCCCAGCTGGACCGCCCCTGGCCGGAGCTGGTCGCCGACGGGCACGCGGTGCGGGTGGCCGACGCCGGACGACGGACGGTCCGGGTCCCGCTGGACCGGGCGGCCCTGCTCGCGCTGGGCCGGGCCGGCGGCGCGGTCACCCGGCGGCTGGCTGCGTTCGTCGAGGGCTGGGTGCCGGATCGGCCGTGAGCGGCAGGCGTGGGAGGCGCCCGGACCGGGCAAGGTGACCGCCATGGACGACAAGGAGATCCGCAGCAAGATCGAGGCGCTGGTCGAGGAGGAGCACGCGCTCCGCGACTCCAGCGAGCACACCGACGAGCAGCGCGCCCGGCTCCGGCAGATCGAGGAGGAGCGCGACCAGCTGTGGGACCTGATCCGCCAGCGGGACGCCAAGCGGCAGTACGGCGAGGACCCCGACGAGGCCCAGCCGCGCCCGGAGCCGCAGGTCGAGAACTACCTCCAGTAGCGGCAAGGCGCGCAGCACGAAGCTCGTGCGGCCCCGTTCAGGGTCCCGCGCTGAGCTCGCGAAGCGTGGGGGGAACGGGGTCCTTACCGGTGGTCGGCCCCCAGCAGGGCCAGCTGCCAGAGCAGCCGGGACCGGGGGTCGGCCACCGAGCGGCCGGTGACCTGCTCGATCCGGCGCAGCCGGTGCATCACGGTGTTGCGGTGGCAGTAGAGCTGGTCGGCGGCCCGGGTCGGTGACCCGTCCGCGGCCAGCACGGCGGTCAGCGTGTCCAGCAGCACCTCGCGCTCGTCGGCGGGCAGGTCGAGCAGCCGGCCCAGCGACTGCTCCACGAGCCGGCGGGTGATCTCCGGGGAGCTGCTCAGCAGCGCCTCGGGCAACCGGTCGTCGATCGTGACCACCCGGGGCTGGCCGGGGGGCAGGGTGCGGGCCGCGGTGTCGGCCAGCCGCCAGGCGGAGGCGACCGCCGCGGCGCCGTCCACCACGGCCGAGACGCCCACCGGGCCCCCGGCCAGCTCGGTCAGCCAGGCGAGCACGTCGCCGACCTGACGGGTGCCCAGCGCCACCACCCCGACCTGGGCACCGGAGCGCCAGCCCCACACCGAGCGCACGCCCCGCTTCAGCAGCCGGGCGCCGGGGTCGTCGAGGTTCGGTCCCCCGGACTCGTCCGGGGGCGCGACGGCACAGACCAACCGGCCGTCCAGCGGCAGGGCCAGCAGCTCCGACGCCGTCCGGACAAACACCGGGTCACCCCCGCGGCCACCCAGCAGCCCGTCCAGCACCTGCTGGCGCGCCTGGTCGTCGATGCCGGCCAGCCGCCGCTCCTCGGTCCGGTAGGCCTCGGCCAACGCCGCGCACTGCACGTCGTTGACGTGCCACACCGAGCCCGCCACCTCGAGCAGGACGTCGCTGTCGCCCGGCGCCTCGGCGGCCCGCGCCGTCGCGCGCAGCGCCTCCCAGGTGACCTGCCCGCCCAGCCGGTAGGCGCGCAGCACCGTCTCCAGCGGCACCCCCTGGATCGCCCGGCGGCTCCCGACCTCCCGGGCCGCTGCGAGCGCCGCGCGGCCGCCGTCGTCGGAGTCGCCCATCAGGGTGCGCACCGCCCGCTCGAGGTTGGCCCGGCTGGACTCGAACAACTCGGCCCGGACGACGGGGCCCTGTTCGGTGTAGGCCCCCTCGGTGCGCTCGAGGATGCTGATCATCCGGGAGGTCATCTCGTCGAGCTGGCTCAGCAGCGGCGGAGCGAGCTGGGCCAGGCGCGCGGAGACCTCGGGTCGGAACGGTTGCACCTTGCCCCCCGTCTGTGACACACGGCACACTGCACAAGCAATCGGAGTGATCGCTGTGCTCCGCGCCCATTGTGACGGCACTCACCGCACCGCACGCTCGGGGAGTCGGATCATCCGGCACTCGTCCGCCGCGCCATGCCCGGCGGACGGGGCACCCGAGGCAAAGGAGCCGTGGGCCCGTTGGCGCAGCCGACCCCGACTGCAGGCAGCACTGCGATCGACCGCACCGCTGCCCCGGACACCGACCGCGCCCCTTCCGCCAGCCTGGAGATGACCGGGATCACCGTCGCCTTCGGCGGCGTCGTGGCGCTCTCCGAGGTCTCGTTGGTGGTCGAGCCCGGCCAGGTGCACGGGCTCATCGGCCCGAACGGCGCAGGCAAGACGACGCTGTTCAACGTCGCCTGCGGGATCGTGCGCCCCACGGCCGGTGAGATGACCTGGCGTGGCCAGCCGCTCCGCCGGCTGAAGCCGCACCAGCTGGCCGGCCTGGGCATCGCCCGCACCCTGCAGGGCGTGGGCCTCTTCCCCGGCATGACCGTGCTGGAGAACGTCATGATCGGCGCCCACCGGCACGCCCGCGCCGGCTTCGGTTCCGCACTGTTCGCCCTGCCGCGCTCCGACCGCGACGAGCGGGAGCTGCGCGCCCGGGCCCTCACCGCGCTGAGCGACCTGGGCGCCCAGCAGTACGCCGGCCGTTACCCCGGCGGCCTCCCCTACCCGGTGCAGAAGCGGGTCGCGCTGGCCCGGGCACTGGTCTCCGCCCCCGACCTGCTGCTGCTCGACGAGCCCGCCAGCGGTCTCGCCGAGGACGAGATGCACGAGCTCGGCGAGCTCATCCGCACCCTGTCCGGCCGGATGAGCGTGCTGCTGGTCGAGCACCACATGGACCTGGTCATGCGGGTCTGCGACCGGATCACCGTCCTGGACTCCGGGCGCCAGATCGCCGCCGGCACCCCGGCCGAGGTACAGGCCGACCCCGCCGTCACCGAGGCCTACCTCGGCGACGAGGTCACGGCCGAGGAGGACGCGGCCGGCACGACCCGCACCGACGGAGGGCGCCACCATGGCTGACACCCGCGCACACGGCAGCACGGCTGTCGCGACCGACGGGGGCACCGCCGCCGGCCCGGCGCTGCTGGAGGTCCAGGACCTCACCTCCTCCTACGGGGCCGTCCGAGCGCTGGACGGGGTCTCGCTGCGCGCGGACACCGGCCGGATCACCGCCGTCCTCGGGGCCAACGGCGCCGGCAAGACCACCCTGTTGCGCACCGTCAGCGGGCTGGTCCGGAGCTCCTCGGGCCGGGTCGTCCTGGACGGGGAGGACATCACCTCCGCCTCCGTCGAGTCGATGGTCGGCCGGGGCATGGCCCACGTGCCCGAGGGGCGCGGCGTCATCGCCGAGCTGACCGTGCACGAGAACCTGCGGGTCGGGGCGCTGTTCCGGGGCAAGGTCGAGAAGAGCGAGTACGACCGCATCTACGACCTGTTCCCGCGGATCGCCGAGCGCCGCGACCAGCCGGCCCACGTCCTCTCCGGCGGCGAGCGGCAGATGCTCGTCATCGGGCGGGCACTGCTGGCGCAGCCGCGGATCCTGCTGCTCGACGAGCCGTCGCTGGGCCTGGCCCCCCGGATCGTGGCGCAGATCTTCGGCCTCCTCCGCCGCCTGGTCGACAGCGAGGGGCTGTCGGTCCTGCTGGTCGAGCAGAACGCGCGGAGCGCCCTGTCGGTGGCCGACGTCGGCGTCGTCCTCAACCTCGGCCGGGTGGTCGTCACCGACTCCGCCCGCACGCTGATGGCCGACGAGGACCTCCGGCACGCCTACCTGGGCTTCTGACCCACTTCCCGAGTCCCCTCCGCACCGCCAGGAAGGCACCTCCTCCGTGCAGTACTTCGTGAACGTCACCCTCACCGGGTTGACCGAGGGCATGGTCTACTCGGCCTTCGCCCTCGCCCTGGTGCTGATCTGGCGGTCCACCCGGATCGTGAACTTCGCCCAGGGCTCCATGGCGGCGGCGACGACCTTCATCGCCCTCGCGCTCATCCAGGCCGGGCAGTCCTACTGGGTGGCCCTGGTCGTCGCCCTGCTCTCCGGGCTGGTGCTCGGCGCCATCGTGGAACGGGTCGTCATCCGGCCCGTCGAGGGCGGCCCGGAGCTCAACGCGGTCATCGTGACCCTCGGCCTCTTCGTCGCCATCCAGGCCGCGATCGCGATCGTCTTCGGCTCGGCGTTCCAGTCGTTCCCGACGCCGTTCGGGCTGGAGGGCTTCCAGGTCGGCGACAACCGGATCGCGCTCACCCCGAACAGCGTCTGGGTGATCGCCGCGGTGCTGGTCACCATGGCGCTGCTGGTCGTGCTGTTCCGGTTCACCCGGATCGGCCTGGCGATGCGCGCCTCGGCGTTCGGCCAGGAGGTCGCCCGGCTGCTCGGCGTGCGGGTCGGCCGGATGCTCACCCTCGGCTGGGCACTCGCCGCCGTCGTCGGTTCGCTGGCCGGGCTGCTCATCGCCGGCGGGGAGTTCGTCTACCCCGCCTACATGGACAGCCTGATCGTGTTCGGGTTCGTCGCCGCCGTGCTCGGCGGCCTGGACTCCCCCATCGGCGCCATCGTCGGCGGGCTGATCCTCGGCCTGGCCCTCAGCTACGTCAGCGGCTACGTGGAGCGGGGCAGTGCCCTGGTCAACGTCGCCGCCCTGGTCATCCTGATGGTCGTGCTGCTCGTGCGCCCCGGTGGCCTGTTCGCCAGCAGCACGGCTCGGAGGGCATGACATGAGCGACCTGCAGAGCCCCACCACGGGCAAGAACGGCGCGGGCACGGCCACCGCCGGCAAGGCCTCCGAGGAGGCCCCCACGGAGGCGACCGCCGGCGCCGACGAGCCCACCGCCACCCGGCGCCGCAGCCTGCTCCCCCAGTCGACCCTGCTGCGGCACCTGCTCGTGCTGCTGATCGCGGCCGTCGGAGCCGTGGTGCTGCTGGAGATCACCGACCCGTTCACCAACTCCCAGCTGGCCACGCTGACCTACTACGCCATCGCGGCCGGCGGCCTCACCGTGCTGACCGGGATGAACGGCCAGATCTCGCTGGGCCACGGCGCACTGATGGCGGTGGGCGCCTACACCACCGCACTGTTCCTCTCCGCCGACGAGCCACTGCCGCTGCCGCTCATCCTGCTGGCCGCGATCGTCACCGCCACCGCCGTCGGCGCCCTGGTCGGGGTGGCCGCCGCCCGGCTGCACGGCCCCTACCTCGCCGGCGCCACGCTGGCCCTCGCCGTCGGCCTGCCGGGCCTGGCGATCTACTTCCACGACGTCCTCGGCGGCGAGCAGGGCATGCGGGTGCGGGCCCCCCGGGCCCCGGAGGCCTTCGAGTCCTTCATCAGCGCCGTCTCGGGCAACTCGGCGACGAACACCAAGTGGCTCGCCTACCTCGGCGCCATCTGCCTGCTGATCACCTACTTCCTGCTGGCCAACCTGATCCGCAGCCGGATCGGCCGCACCTGGCGCGCGGTGCGCGACCAGGAGGTCGCCGCCGAGCTGGCCGGGATCAACCTCGGCGCGTGGCGGGTGCTCGCCTTCGTGGTGAGCGCCGCGGCGGCCGGGCTGGCCGGCGGGGTGCTGGCCCTCGTCGTCCGGCTGGCCGCCCCCAGCGGGTTCACGCTGGTCCTCTCGCTGGCCCTGCTCACCGCGATCGTGATCGGTGGGCTGGGCAGCCTGCTCGGCGCCCTGCTCGGCTCGGCGCTGCTGGTGTTCCTGCCCCCGTTCGTCACCGACCTGGGCACCGGCTGGGGACTGAACAACACCGAGGCCGCCCAGCTCGCCCCCTTCGTCTACGGCGTGGTGCTCATCGTCGCGATGATCTTCGCTCCCGCCGGCTTCGTCGGCACCCTCCGCATGCGCTGGCTCACCCGCCAGGCGAAGCGGTCGGCCGCCCAGCCGAGCAGGGGGTGAGGACGACCAGACCGAATCGCCGATCCCGGCCCCACGACCCCCCACACACTCCCGGGCAACGAAGCCCGGACAGCACCAGAGGAGAACCGTTGTCCAGATCCTCTCGACGTCTCATGACCGTCATCGCCGCAGCCACCGCCGCCTCCACCCTCGCCGCCTGTGGCGGCAGCGATGACGGCGGTGGCGGGGACGGCGGCGGTGGCGGCGGCGACGCCAGCGCCAACGAGGCCTCCGACATCGGCATCACCGAGGACTCGATCAAGCTCGGCGCCCACTTCCCGCTCACCGGCGTGGCCGCCCCCGGCTACAGCGAGATCCCGACCGGATCGCAGGCGTACTACGAGTGCCTCAACAACGAGGGCGGGGTGAACGGCCGGACGATCGACTACATCTACCGGGACGACGCCTACAACCCGACCAACACCAGCCAGGTGGTCAACCAGCTGGTCCTCGAGGACGAGGTCTTCGCCATCGTCGGCGGCCTCGGCACCCCGACGCACAGCGCCGTCCTGGACTTCCTGAACAGCGAGGGCGTGCCCGACCTGTTCGTCTCCTCCGGCTCGCTGCTGTGGGGCGAGGACCCGGAGACCAACCCGTACACGTTCGGCTGGCAGACCGACTACGAGAGCGAGGGGAAGATCATCGGCCAGTACATCGCCGACAACTTCCCGGACGCGAAGGTCGGGCTCTTCCTCCAGGACGACGACTTCGGCGAGGACGGCGAGGCCGGCATCCGCGAGTACATCGACGACCAGATCGTGGCCGCCGAGCGCTACACGCCGGGCAACACCAACGTCGGGCCGCAGATCGCCGCCCTGCAGGCCGCCGGCGCCGACTTCGTCGTCGGCTTCAACGTGCCCAGCTACACGGCGCTGTCCCAGCTGACCGCGCTTCAGCTGGGCTACGACCCGCAGTGGTTCTACTCCAACGTGGGGTCGGACCCGACGCTGGTCGGCAGCCTGCTGAACAACTTCTCGCAGGGCCAGGTGAGCGACGCCAGCCTGCTCGACGGCGCGCTGACCACCGACTACCTGCCGACGGTCGACGAGCCGGACAACCCGTGGGTGCAGGAGTTCCAGCGCATCTGGGACGAGTGCGGCGGCGAGGGCGAGCTGACCAACTACCGGATCTACGGCATGGCGCAGGCCTACACCACGGTGCAGGCCCTGCAGGCGGCCGGTCAGAACCCGACGCGCGACGGCCTGGTCGAGGCCATCGAGACCGCGGGCGGCGACTGGGAGGGCCCGGTGCTCGCACCGTTCCGCTACTCCGAGGACAGCCACATGGGCACCGCCGGCATGTCGATCAGCCGGGTCACCGGTGACACCACCGAGGAGGTCGAGCCCGTGCAGCTGACCGACATCGGCGGTGCGGAGATCGAGCCCTTCGACGGTGAGATGGCCGAGGTCCCGGAGAACGGCATCCCGAACGAGAAGTCGGTGATCGACTGAGGAAGGACCCGTCCACAGGACGGGCATCGCACGGGCCGTCGGTCTCCCTCGGGGGGGCCGGCGGCCCGTCGGTCGTCGTGCGCGACGTCGGCGTCCCGGCTCCAGCGAGGCGCTGACCGGAGCCGGCCCGGTGCTCGCCACCCAGGCCGGCTGAGCCGCCCACCAGTTCCACTACGCAACGTGATCGAGCGCACGCAGCGGGCAGGATCGCCGACCGTCGGTCACCCAGCACTGGGTAGAGTGCCGAACCGACGCGACAGCACGCGTCGCCCCGCGACGTCCGCTCGGCACCTGCACGGACCAGACACGACGGAGAACCCAGATGGGGCGGCACACCCGTACTCCCGCCCGGCCCGGGACTGCCAGCCGACCGGCGCTGCTCGCCGGGCTCGCCGTCGTGGTCGCCGCGGCGCTCGTCGCCGGTGTCGCCTGGTTCGTCTCCGGCCCGGAGGACGGGACGGCGGAGGCCGCCGGCTGCGAGGAGACCGAGACGGTCCGCGTGACGGTGGCCCCCGAGCTCGGCACGCTGGTGCGGGAGCTGCTGGCCGAGCCGCTGTCGCTCGGTGCCGACGCGTGCGCCGTGGCGGACGTCGAGGCGACCGAGCCGCTGCAGACGCTGGCCGCACTGGGCTCCCTCGGCGCCGACTCGCTGCCCCAGGTCTGGGTCCCCGACTCCTCGCTGTGGGCCGCCCGCGCCGGCAGCGCCGACCTCGAGGTGGCCGGGTCACTGGCCACCTCGCCGCTGGTGCTCGCCACCAGCCGGGCCGCCGCCGACGAGCTGGGCTGGACCACCGACCCGCCGAGCTGGGGCGAGGCCCTGACCACCGGCCGGCCGCTGGCCGTGCCCGACCTGGCCGCGAGCGCCGAGGGCCTGTCGGTGCTGGCCGCCGTCCGGCAGTCGCTCGGTGGCGGGGAGGACGCGGACAACGCCGTCGTCGAGGCGGTGCTGGCCGCCGGGCGCGGTGACGTCCCCACCGTCGCCGATGCGCTGGCCACCGGCACCGAGGGCGGGGCCGACGCACCGCTGGTGCCGGTCAGCGAGCAGGAGGTGCTGGCCGCCAACCGCGCCGCCGGCTCCGACTCCCTCGTCGCGATCTACCCCACCGAGGGCTCGCCGGCCCTGGACTACCCGGTGCTGCGGCTGCCCACCGCCGAGGAGGACTCCGCGGCCGTGGACGCGGTGGTCGACGCACTGACCAGCGCCTCGGCCGGTGAGCAGGCCCGGGCGGCCGGCTTCCGCGACGCCAGCGGGGCCGCCCCCGAGGGCGCCGGCGCCGGCACCGGCGTGCAGGAGCAGGCACCGGAGGCACTGGAGCTGGACGGCGCCGCGGTGCAGGCCCTGCTCGGCCGGCTGTCGAGTCTGGCCACCCCGTCCCGGCTGCTCACCGTCATCGACGTCTCCACCTCGATGGCCGCCCCGGTCGGCGACGGCACCCGCGCCACCCTCGCCCGGGACGCGACCAAGAGCGCGCTCACGCTGCTGCCGGACTCCTACTCCGGCGGGGTCTGGGCCTTCGCCTACCAGCTCGACGGAGAACGCGACCACGTCGAGCTGGCCCCGCTGCGCACCTTCGGCACCGACGTCGGCGGCCAGACCCACCGTGAGCTGATCGACCAGCAGTTCGACACCCTGCCGAACCTGCTGGCGCCTGGCGGCACGGGCCTGTACGACACGACGCTCGCCGCCGTGCGTGCCGCCCAGGAGGCCTACGACCCGAACTCGGTGAACAGCGTCGTGCTGATCACCGACGGGACCGACGACGACGACGCGGCGGGCATCGACCTGCCCGTCCTCCTGGACACCCTCCGCGCCGAGGCGGACCCGGATCGACCGGTCAAGGTCATCGGGATCGCGCTCGGCCCCGACGCCGATCTCGATGCGCTGGAGCAGATCGGCGAGGCGACCGGGGGCGCGGCCTACCAGGCGCTCGACCCCGAGGACCTGCAGGGCGTGCTGTTCGACGCCATCCGCCGCCGCGGCTGACGGAGGACCCTCTCTGCCCCAGCCCTGCCCATGGGCCGCGGGTCAGGTGCGGGCGAGGAGGCCGTCGAGGGCTCCGGTGACCTCGGCGACGGTGACCCGGGCGAGGGCCGGGTCCAGCGTCGTCCCCCAGGGGTCACCGGCGCCGTCCCCGTGCCAGCAGACGACGTGCTGTGGTCGCACCGGCGGCCCCCACAGTGCGGGTGACACCGGGCCGAAGAGCACCACGGACGGCCGGCGGTAGGCGGTCGCCAGGTGGGCCACCCCGGTGTCGCCGCAGACCACCACCCGGGCAGCGGCGACCACGGCGGCCAGCTCGAGGGACGTCGTCCGGCCGGCCAGCACCGCCTCCTCACCCAGGCCGGCCTGCTCGGCGACCGCCAGGGCGAGGTGGCGCTCGGCCGGGCCACCGGTGATCGCCACCCGGAGCCCGGCCGCGACGAGGTGCCGGGCGACGGCGGCGAACCGCTCGGCCGGCCAGCGTCGGCCGGGGAACGCGGCGCCGGGGTGCACGACCGCGACGTCCCGCACCGGCGGCTCCACGTCCGGGACGGCGAGGTCGAGGGCGTCCGGGTCGCAGTCGACGCCCAGCCCCCCGGAGACCAGCCGGCACCAGCGGCGCACCTCGTGCTCGTCCGGGTGCCAGGTCGGCCCGGGGTAGCCGGGGCTGTCGAAGGTGAGCAGCCGCTGCGGGCGCAGGCCGGCGACGACGACGTGCGAGGCCGGGCCCTTGCCGTGCAGGTCGACGGCGAGCTCCGGCGGTGGGCCGGCCCAGTCCAGCGGCTCCAGCTCGACGGCGGGCAGCACCTCGTCGACGGCGTCGATCAGCGCGGCCAGCGGCTCCAGCGCCCGGGTGGTGGCCAGCACGAGCCGGTGGTCGGGCACGGCGGCCCGGATCCCCCGGATCGCCGGCACCCCGGTGAGCAGGTCCCCGAGCCCCAACGGCCGCAGCACCACCGCCGTCTCCCGGCCGTCCTCGCCACCAAAATGGCCATTTTGGTGGTGAGGGGGGTCCGTCACCACACCCGGGAGCGTTCGACCAGGGCGGTGGTCGAGTGGCCGTCCAGGTAGGGCAGGACGACGGCCTGACCGCCCCAGCGCTGCAGCACCGCGGCCTCCGGGAGGTCCGCGCCGGCGTAGTCGCCGCCCTTGGCCCAGACGTCCGGCCGTACCTGCTCGAGCACCTCCGCCGGGGTGTCCTCGTCGAAGACGACGACGGCGTCCACGAACTCCAGGGCCTCCAGCACCCGGGCCCGGTCCGCCGCGGTGACCAGCGGGCGCGTCGGGCCCTTGAGCCGGCGCACCGAGTCGTCGGAGTTGATGCAGACGACCAGGCAGTCCCCCAGCCCGCGAGCGGCCTGCAGCGTGGCGACGTGCCCGGCGTGCAGCAGGTCGAAGCAGCCGCCGGTGGCCACGACGGTGCCCCCGGCCGCGCGCACCCGGTCCAGCAGGGCCGCGAGCCGGGGCGCCGGGCCCTGCGCGTCGACGCCGGCTGCGGGAGCCGGCCCCACGGCCGGCTCCGCGTCCCAGGCGGTGGCCCCGCCGCGGGCGACGAACGCCCCGGCCGCGGCCACGGCAGAGGTCACTGCCTCCCCGGTGACCGCGCCACCGGCGAGCGCCACGGTGACCGCGGCGGCGAAGGAGTCACCGGCGCCGCACGGGTCGCCGCCGGTGACCGGGGTGGCGGGCACGACCATCGGTGCGCCCTCGCCGTAGGAGAGGAGGGCACCACGGGCACCGAGGGTGATCGCGACCGCCCCCACCCCCCAGTGCCCGATGAGCGCCTGCGCCCGGGCGCCGACCGCGGCGAGCCCGTCGCCGGTCACGTCCAGGTCGGCGACCCGGGCGGCCTCCGCCCCGTTGGGCGTGACCAGCCGGGCCGAGGGCACCGGGTCCGCACCGCGGGGGTGCGGGTCCCAGACCACCGGCCCCGAGGCGGCGGAGAGCGCGGCGCGCACGTCGGGGGCCGACGTCGTCCCGCGGCCGTAGTCGGCGACCAGCACCGCGGCCGCGTCCCGGATCGCCTCGGCCGCGGCGGCCGGCAGTGCGCCGAAGGTCGAGACGGCTCCCCCGCTGTCCAGCCGGGCGACGGAGTGGTCGCCGACCCGGATCCGCTGCTTGACCGGGGTGGCGCTGCTGGCCGGGATCTCGACCAGCCGGACCCGGCCGTCGAGCAGGGCGCGCAGCCGGGCGGCGCCCTCGTCGTCGGCGAGCGGGGTGACCAGCACGACCTCCCGGCCGCCGGCGTCCCGCGCGGCCAGCACGGCGGCCAGCGCGGCCCCGCCCGGACGCTCGCGGGTCTCGACGTCCTCGACCACCGGCACCGGGGCATCGGGGGTCAGCCGGGACGCCGTCCCGACCAGGTCGACGTCCAGCAGGGCGTCACCGACCACGACGATCGGCCGGGAGGCCGCGCGGGTCACTGGACCACCTCGACGTGGTTGCTGGTGGAGATCCTGGGGGAGTCGGCGAGCACGGCGGCGTCGAACGCGGCGCACAGCAGGTGCAGCGCGACCAGGTGGCACTCCTGCACCGTCGCCGTCCACGGCGAGTCGATGGCGACCGTCTCGTCGGCCACGGCGGCCAGCGGGTTGGGCGCCGGCCCGGTCATCGCCAGCACGGTGATGCCGCACTCTCGGGCCCGGCGGGCGGCGGCGACCGCGTTGGGGCTGCGGCCGCTGGTGGACAGCAGGACCAGCACGTCGCCGTCCCGGCCGTGCGCCTCGACCTGCCGGGCGAACAGCTCGTCGGCCGGGTAGTCGTTGGCGATGGCGGTGAGCGAGGAGGTCTCGGCGGTCAGGCAGATCGCGGAGAACGGCGGGCGGTCGGCGCGGTAGCGGCCCACCAGCTCGGCGGTGAGGTGCTGCGCCTGGGCCGCGCTGCCGCCGTTGCCCGCGGCGAGCAGCCGGCCGCGGGAGGGCCCGGTCAGCACGTCGGCGAGCAGCCGGCCCCAGCGGTCCAGCGTCTCGACCTGCCCGGTGAGCTCGCCGAGCGCGGCGCTCAGCGACGCGACGTGGTCGTGGCCCGTGAGGTGCGTGCAGGTGTCGGGCGAGACGACCTCGAGGTCCGAGGACGGGGCGGTGCTCATGACGGTCCTTCCAGCGAGGGGGTTCATCGGGCGGCCTCCACCGGGCGCCGGGCGGCGAGCACCTGGCGGTAGACGGCGTCGGTGTCGGCGACGACCCGGGACCAGCGGTAGCGGGTCCGGGCGCGGGTGACGCCGGCGGCGCCGTAGGCGGTCCGCCGCTCGTCGTCGGCGAGCAGGGCGGCCAGCGCCTGCCCGAGAGCCGCGGGGTCGCGGGGCGGGACCAGGTCACCGGTCACGCCGTCGGCGACGGTGTCGACCAGCCCGCCGACGGCGGTGGCCACGACCGGGCGGCCGCAGGCCATCGCCTCCAGCGGCGTGATCCCGAACGGCTCGTACCAGGGCACGGCCAGGACGACGTCGGCCGAGCGGATCCAGCCCGGGACGTCGGCCCGGGACACCGCGCCGGTGAAGACCAGCCGGTCGGCGACCCCCAGCTCCGCGGCGACGGCCCGCAGCCGGCAGACCTCGGGGTCGGTGTCCAGCTCGTCGGTCGGCGGGCCGCCCACGACGACCAGCTCGGCGTCGGGGACGGCGGCCAGCGCCCGGACGGCGTCCTCCTGGCCCTTCCGCTCGACCAGCCGGCCCAGCACCAGCAGCCGCGGGCGGCCGGAGTGCGGCGCGGCCGGCCCGTCCGGGGTGAACTCGTCGGTGTCCACGCCGCACGGCACGATCGACACCCGGTCACTGGGCAGCCCGAGCCGGCGCAGCTCGAACACCTCGTCGCTGCAGGTGGCGACCACGTGGTCGACGTCGCCGCACAGGTCGCGTTCCAGGTCGATCCGCTGCTCGGGCGAGGTGTCGGCGTCGCCCTGGTGCCGGCGCTTGACCGAGCCGAGGGCGTGGAAGGTCTGCAGCACCGGGATGCCGAGCCGGGAGGCGGCCTGCACCGAGGCCAGGCCGCTCATCCAGAAGTGCGCGTGCACGACGTCCGGCCGGGTCGCCGACCACTCGGCACGCAGCACGTCGGCGAAGGTGCCCATGTGCTGGAGCAGCTCGTCCTTGGGCACCACCCGGGCCGGCCCGGCGGCGACGTGCGCGACGTCGTAGCCGTCGGCCGTGGTCACCCGGTCCGGCAGCGCGGCGTCGTCCCGGCGGGTGTGCACCGTCACCCGGTGGCCGCGCTGGGCCAGGCCGGCGGCGAGCGCGGCCACGTGCACGTTCTGCCCACCGGCGTCGACGCCGCCGATGGCGGCCAGCGGTGAGGCGTGCTCGCTCACCAGGTCGATCCTCATCTCGTCACCTCCGTCAGGAGAGCGTCCCAGTCGGCGAGGAACCGACCCAGGCCGTATCGCTCCAGCGCCGCGGCGCGGGCCGCCTTGCCGGCCAGCCGGGCGGCGTCCGGCTCGGCGACGAAGTGCCGCACCGCCTCGGCCAGCCGCTCGGGCCGGGTGGAGAGCACCCCCGCCTCGGCCGGTACCGCCTCGACCGCCTCGGTGGTGGCCAGCCCGACGACCGGCATGCCCAGGTGCATCGCCTCCAGCAGCGACAGCCCCAGCGACGTCCAGCGCACCGGGTGCACGTAGACCCGGCGGCGGGCGAGCTCGTCGTGCATCGCGGCCTGCGGCGGGTCGTCGTACAGACCCACCCGGTCGGGGTCGAGCCCGTAGCGCTCGTGCAGCCCGGCCAGGCCCATCCCGAACACGTCCAGCGGCGCGGCCGCGGACAGCAGCGGCAGCAGGTCGCCACCGGTGTACCGGCCCCGGCGCACGGGTTCGTTGACCACCACGCCGGCCCGGGCCAGCTCGCCGGTGTAGCGCTCGCCCGGGTCGACGATGCCGTGCTCGATGACGGTCGTCGGCGCGCTGCCGTTGTCGTAGAAGAGCTGGTTGAAGAAGGTGACGTGGGCGATCGGGATCTCGCGCTGGTCGGCCAGCGGGTGCCGGGTGTTCGGCACCGCCCCGTCCGGGGCGTTGTGCTCCAGGAAGACGGCCGGGAGGTCGCGGCCGGGCTCCCGGCCGAGCCACTCACGGACCAGCTCGAGGTCGCGGGTGCGCTGCAGCACGACGACGTCGACGTCCTCGCCGCGGAGCTGCTCCGGGGTGACCTCGCGGGCCGACGCGGGCCACTCCCAGGTGCGGGCGCGGCCCAGGCCGTCGGGGCCGCGGTCCGGGGTCACCGGAAGGAGGTAGTCGTGGGTGCCCTGGACGAAGGACGTCGTCCAGGAGCCGTGCACGTGCCAGAGCAGGACCTTCATGATGCGACCACCTTGTCGACGGCGGCGACGACGTCGGCTGGGCTCACCGACGTCAGACAGGGATGACCGGGCACCGGGCACTCGCGGGCCCGGGTGTCGCGGCAGGGGGCGGACTGGTCGCCGAGCAGCACGGTGGGCACGCCGTAGGGCGCCCACCGCACGGCCGGCACGACCGGGGAGAAGAGGGAGACGACGGGCGTGCCGACGGCGGCGGCCAGGTGCGCCGGGCCGGTGTTGCCGACGACGACGGCGGCCGCACCGTCGAGCAGCGCGGCCATCTCGGCCAGCGTGGTGGCCCCGCCGAGGTCGGTGCCCAGGCGGCCGGCGACGGCCGCGGTCAGCGCCCGCTCCCCCGGCCCGCCGGTCACCAGCACCCGCCAGCCGGCGTCGGTGAGCGCCTCGACCGCCTCCGCGCAGCGCTCGGCCGGCCAGGCCCGCGCAGGCACCGAGGCACCGGGGTGCAGGACGACGTAGCCCGGTTCGTGCGCGTTCGCCGGGAGCGGACGGCGCACGGCGAGCAGCCCGTCGTCCCCGGCGGGCAGCTCGAAGCCGGCGGCGCGGGCCAGCGAGAGCGCCCGCTCCGGCTCGGGCAGGTCGTCCTCCACCCGGTGCCGGACGTCGAGCAGCGAGCCGGGGTAGTCGACGCTGATCGCCGAGATCCGCCGTACCCCGGCGGTGCGCAGCAGCAGCGCCAGGGGGAGCGGTGACTGGTGGAAGCTCGTGCTGACCACCGCCTCGTCGACGCCCAGCGCCCGCACCCGGTCGACGAGTGCGGCGAGGTCGTCGGCGTCCACCGGCTGCGGTGCGCCGTCGATCCACGGGCAGTGCCAGGTCAGCACGTCGTCGACGCCGGGCAGCAGCTCGGCGGCCGCCGTGCCCTGCGGGCTGGCCAGGAAGACGACCCGGTCGGCGGCGGCGGCCACGGCCCGCACCAGCGGGCCCTGCAGCAGCACGTCGCCGGCGTTGTCCAGCCGGGCGACGAGGACGGTGCGGGTCACCAGGCGCCTGCCAGCACGTCCTCGACCGCGTCGACCAGGGTGGGCGCCCGGTGTGCCGCGGCGGTGACCTCGGCGGGGCGGGTGACCATCGTCGGCACCAGGATCGCCGCGGCGCCGGCCGCGGTGGCGGCCCCGACGTCGGCACCGATGTCCCCGATGACGACGACGCGGGACGGGTCGACGTCGAGCTCGGCGCAGGCGGCCTTCACCATGCCGGGGGCCGGCTTGCGGCAGTCGCAGCCGTCCTCGGGGGCGTGCGGGCAGACCTGCACGGTGTCGAAGGGGCCCAGCAGCTCGGCGACGCGGGCGTTGACCGCGTCGGCCTGCGCCCGGGTGATCAGGCCGCGGCCCACCCCCGACTGGTTGGTCACCAGGCCGATCCGCACCCCGCGCGCGCGGAGGGAGTCCAGCGCCGCGCGGGCGCCGTCGACCGGCCGGACCTGCGCCGGGTCGCCGTTGTAGGGCACGTCGTGCACCAGCGTGCCGTCGCGGTCGAAGAGGACCAGGTCGGGCAGGCCACGCCACGGCGTCACGGTGCGGTGCTGCACGGCGCCGCGCAGGAAGTGCCAGCTGGCCAGCGGCGGGATGAGCGCGCTGGTGGCGAGCATGGTGGTGACCTCGGCGCGGTCCCGCGGACCGGGGGCGATCCGCGCCCAGGCGAACTCGGCGGTGCCGGCGGCCCAGCCCAGGGCCGCGAGCGCCGCGGCCCGCGGCCGGCCCGCGGCGGCCAGGCCGAACGCGGCCAGGCCGGCGCCCGTGACGGCGAGGTGCCGGGGACGGCGGCCGACGGCGGCGTCGGCGCGCTCGCGCCAGGTCGGCCCGTGCAGCCGCCGCATGAGGACGTCGTCGGCGTTGCCGGCCTGCACCCGGGCGGACACCCAGCGGTCGGCCGGCCGGACCGGGTGGGTGATCCACCGCTCGCCGCGGGTCAGCGTCGAGCCGGTGTCCATGACCCGCAGGGCGAGGTCGGAGTCCTCCCGGAAGGCCCGGGGGAAGCGCTCGTCGAAGCCGCCGACCGCAGCCAGGGCGGATCGGCGGTAGGCCAGGTCGGCGGTGATCCAGCTGCTCGTGGCCAGCCCCGCGGTGCCGCGCTCCCAGTCGGTGGGCCGGCGGTCGGCCGGCAGCGGCACCCGGACCCGGCCCTGGGTGCCGGCCGCGTCGGCGGGCAGGGCGGCGAGGTCCTCGGCGAGCCGGGCGTACCAGTCGGGGTCGGGGACGACGTCGTCGTCCAGGAAGGCGATCCACTCCGTGCGCGCGGTGCGCCAGCCCAGGTTGCGGGCCACCGCCGGCCCTCCGCCGCCGGTGCGCACCACCCGGACCGGGGGCAGCCCGGGGCGCTCCGGGCGGAGCGGCTCTCCGGTGGGCCGGTCGTCGACCAGCACGACCTCCGCCGGCCGTGGACCGGCGGCGTCGGCCAGGGCATCGAGGAGCACGTCCAGCGACGGCCGTCCGATCGTCGGCACGACGACCGTGCAGTTGCGCAAGACACCCGTCATGCCCCGATCGTGCCCGGAAGATCGTTCCCGAAACACTACGGGCTTTAAGTTTCTCCGCCGTTGGCCGTCCGCCACCCGATCGAGTGCCCCCGCCGGTCCCGCTCCAACCGCGCCGGCCGGGGCCGAGCCGGGTGCGCACGCGGCTCCGCCCTGCCCCGCACGGGTCGACCCGGACGCCGGCCGGGCGCGGCCCCGCGGTGTCGGCCCCGCCGGCGTCAGCGGGGGCGGCGGGTGGCGGAGGACACCCGGGCGAGCGCGTCGGTCACCACGGCGGCGTCGTCCCCGAGCATCGTGAGCAGGTGCGCCACCAGGTCGTCGTGGGTGGACATCGCCGCGCGGACCCGGTCCCGGCCGGTGTCGGTCAGCCGGGCGTGCAGCAGCCGCCGGTCGCCGTCCAGTCGCTCACGGGTGACCAGTCCGTCGTCGACGAGCCGGTTGACCGTGCTGGTGATCCCCGGCCGGGAGAGGCCGACCGCGTCGGCGAGGTCGCCCATGGAGGCGTGCTCCTGCGGGGACTCGGCCACCCGCCGCAGCACCTCGAAGCCGGTGAGCGACACCCCGTGCTGCCGGTGCAGCGCCGAGTCGACCCGTCGGGTGATCCGGTCGTGGACCTGGACGATGCGCAGCCAGGTCTCCGGTGCGCTCGGACCCGCGGCCGCCAGACCCCGCACGTCCCGGGGGACGCCTCGGGGTGGTGCGCCGTCGTGCAGCCGGTCCCTGGGCTGGTCCATCGGTGGGTCCACGTCTCCTTCGCAGTGCTGGTGCCGGTGTCGTCCGCCGTGCTGCTCGCTCAGCGTCGTCCCTCGGGGTGCCCGTTCCGCGACCGGCGCACGCCCACCAGCCCGAGTGAACCGGCTGCGGTGAGCAGGACCAGCCCGGCGGCGAGCACGGCCGGCGAACCGGTCCGCTCGGTCACCGGTGCGGCGCGGGCGGCGACCTGGAGGCCGATCTCGGCGGTCGCCGCGGACTCGCTGCCGACGAGCTCCAGCGTGGCCGCACCCAGCGCCGCACCGCGCGGGATCTGGACGACCGCCTCGACGCTGCCGTCGGCCGCCGCGGTGACGGTGCTGAGCAGCTCGGCGCCGCCGGCCATCCGGACGTCGACCGGTTCCCCCGGTCGGAAGCCGCTGGCCCGCACGGTCACCACCCCGCCCGGCGACACGGTGACCGCCGGGGTCGAGGCCGTGGAGTCGCTCGAGCTGGACGGCGCGCCGGCTCCGACGTCGGGCTCCGTGGGGGTGGTGGACGGCGCACCGGTCGCCGCGCCGCTGGGGCCGCTGGACCGCGGCCCGGACGTGCTCGACGGCGTGGCGGTGGCCGTCGTGGGGGACGGCCTGACGGGCGCAGGCGTCGCGCTGGACGGTTCAGGCGTCGGCGTCGGGCTCGACGGCACAGGGGTCGACGGGGGTGGCTCGACCGGCGGCGGGACGGCAGACGGCGCCGGGTCCGGCACGGGGGTCGACGGGTCCGGGGAGCCGGACGGATCCGGGGTCGGCTCGGGAGTCGGCGTCGGCTCTGGAGTCGGCGTCGGCTCCGCAGTCGGCGTGGGGGTCGGGGTCGGCCGGACCGCCTCGCAGTCCTCCTCGCTCGGCCGGGTGTAGGTCCGGAACTGCAGCGGCTGCTCCGGCGTGCCGTCCGGGTCCGCGACCGTCACCGACACGTCGACGGTGACGCCCCAGTCGACGTCCTCGCTGGTCAGCTCCACCTGTTCGCCGGGGGCGAGGTCGGCGACGTCCTGCTCCTCCACCCCGTCGAAGAGCAGGGCGACCCGGTGCGGCTCGGTGCCGTTGGTGACCTGGACGCGGACGACGCCGGGACCGCAGCTGGGACCGTGGGTGACCGTCCCGACCGGGCGCCGCGGGTCTTCGAGGGCGGCGGCGGGACCGGCGACGGCGGCCCCGGCGACCAGGACCGCACCGAGCGCGAGGCCGACGGTCAGTCGAGCGGGCAGCACCGGGCGGGCGGACGAGCACGTCAGCGGCACTGCGGTCCCCCGTTCTCCAGCGCTCGACGGACGACTGCTGAGCGGCGCACCGTCGTCCTGCCCAGGAACTCCCTCCACCATGCCCGGTGGCCTCGATCAGCGGGGAGTGCGCCACTCCCGTCACTTCCGTCCCACAGGCGTGTCGCAACTGGCGTGTCGCCCACGGCGGTCGAGCCGGGGGGACGGCCCCGACCCCCGCCGGGCAGGGAGCCGTGTGCGAGACCCAGGTCACTACGGTGATCCGATGACCTCAGCGGCAGGGACCGGACGGCGGCGGCAGGACGTGGTCTACCGGGCGGGGGTCTACGGCAGGCACCCCCGGGTGCCCACTGTGTACCGGGCCCTGGCCCGGGAGGCCGAGCGCCGGCTCGACGCCCGGGCCCACGGCTACGTCGCCGGCGGCGCCGGCGACGAGGCCACCCAGCGGGCCGACCGGACGGCGTTCGACCGCTGGTCCGTCGTCCCCCGGGTGCTGCGCGACGTCAGCCGCCGGGACACCTCGGTCGAGCTGTTCGGACGCCGGCTCCCGGCACCCGTGCTGCTCGGGCCGGTGGGTGCGCTGGAGCTGGTGCACCCCGAGGGCGACCTCGCCGTCGCCCGCGCCGCGGCGGCCGTCGGGGTGCCGATGGTCTTCTCCAACCAGGCGTCGGTGCCGATGGAGACGACCGCGGCGGCGATGGGCGACAGCCCGCGGTGGATGCAGCTGTACTGGTCCACCTCCGACGAGCTGGTGGAGAGCCTGCTGGGCCGCGCCGAGGCCAGCGGCTGTGACGCCGTCGTCGTCACCCTGGACACCACGATGCTCGGCTGGCGCCCCCGCGACCTGGACCTCGGGCACCTGCCGTTCGCGCTGGGCAAGGGCATCGCGCAGTACACCTCCGACCCGGTGTTCCGCCGGCTGGTCGAGGAACGGGTGGCGGCCACCGCCGCGCGGCCCACCGGTGCCGCGGCCGGCCCGGTCGACCGGCAGCCGCGGCCCAACCTCGCCGCGGTGCGGGCCCTGGTGGGGATGGCCCGCGCCTGGCCCGGCCCGCTGGTGGAGAACCTGCGCTCCCCGCTCCCCCGCGCCGCCGTCGAGACCTTCCTGTCCATCTACTCCCGCCCGTCGATCACCTGGGCCGACCTCGCCTGGCTGCGCGAGCGCACCCGGCTGCCGATCGTGCTCAAGGGCGTCCTGCACCCCGACGACGCCCGGCGGGCGGTCGACGAGGGCGTCGACGGGCTGGTGGTGAGCACCCACGGCGGGCGGCAGGTCGACCGGTCGATCGCCGCCCTGGACGCGCTGCCCGACGTGGTGGACGCCGTCGCCGACCGGGTGCCGGTGCTGTTCGACAGCGGGGTGCGCAGCGGCGCCGACGTGCTGGTGGCCGTCGCCCTGGGCGCGCGGGCGGTCCTGCTGGGCCGGCCCTACGCCTGGGGCCTGGGGGTGGCCGGCGAGGACGGCGTCCGTCAGGTGGTGGAGGACGTGCTCGGCGAGTTCGACCTCACCCTCGGGCTGACCGGCCACACCGCCGTCGACCAGCTCACCCGCGAGGCCCTCCGCCGCCGCCCCTGACCACCGAGATGGCCATTCCGGTGGTCAGGGCGGGTCAGGTGGGGAGGGTGCCGGCCCGGACCTGGACGTGCCCGCCGCGCAGGTCCGCCCGGTCGGCGTCGGTGCACTGCTGCTCGACGGCCTGCCAGGGCCGGGCGGCGGGGTCGGCGCCGCCGCTCCACATCGCCACGTCCGCCAGGGCGCGCAACGGCCGCGGCCCCCGCTGCGCCCGCTGCATGTCGACCACCGCGACCCGGGCACCGGGCCGGGCGAGGGCCACCGCGGCCCACCAGGCGGCCGGCCAGTCGTCCATCAGCGAGAGCGCGTAGGTGAACAGGACGGCGTCGGCACCGTCGTCCCCCAGCGCCTCGGCCAGCCGCTGGGACGGTGGCCGGGTCGCGTCGCCGGCCACCAGTTCCACCCCCGACCAGCCGAGCGAGGCGGCTCGCCGACCGGCCCGGGCGAGCATCGCCCGGCTGGCGTCCAGCCCGACGAAGCGCCCGTCGTCCCCGACCCGGTCGTGCACCGGCCGCAGGTCCAGGCCGGTGCCGCAGCCGACGACGAGCACCCGGTCGCCCCCGCTCAACCGCAGCCCGGACACGCCGGCCAGCCGGCCCGCCCGGTACACCGGCCACTCACCGGAGACCAGGTCGTAGACGGGCGCGATCAGCTCGTACTGCCGGGCACGGCCGACCATCCCTGCTCCCTCCGTCGCTGTGGTGCCGGTTCCCTCGATGCCGCGGTGCACACCCACGTCCCGCCGGGCAGACTGGCCCGCACCGCCCTCGACCACCGGAGACGCCCGTCGTGCCCGACCCCGACGTCACCCGCAAGCGGTGGGAGCTGCTGGTCGTGGGCGCCGGCACCGCCGGCCTGCTCGCCGCCCAGACCGCCGCCTCCCTGGGCGCACGGGTGCTGCTCGTCGACCGCGGCACCTGGGGCGGTGAGTGCCTGTGGACCGGGTGCGTGCCCTCCAAGGCGCTGATCGCGGCCGGCGAGGCCGCTGCGGCCGCACGCGCCGCCGCCGGGTTCGGGGTGCACGTGGACGGCGTCCGGGTCGACGGGGCGGCGGTGCTGGCCTCGGTCCGCGCTGCGGTCCGGGAGATCGAGCCGGTCGACTCGCCCGAGGCGCAGCGCGCCGCGGGCATCGCCGTGGCCGAGGGGCAGCTGGTCTTCACCGGCCCGTCCAGCGCCGTGCTGGACGGCCGCCGGGTCCGGTTCCGTCAGGCCGTCGTGGCCACCGGCTCCGCCCCGGCGCTGCCCGCCGTCCCCGGGCTCGCCGACTCCTCGCCGCTGACCACCGAGACGCTCTGGGACGAACCGGAGCTGCCGGAGCGGCTGGTCGTCCTCGGTGGCGGGACCACCGGCTGCGAGCTGGGCCAGGCGATGGCCCGGCTCGGGGTCCGGGTGGACCTCGTGGAGACCGCCGACCGGCTGCTGCCGGCCGAGGACCCGGCCGCGTCGGCGCTGGTCACCGCCGCGCTGCGCGCCGACGGCGTCACCGTGCACCTCTCGACGCAGGTCCAGCGGGTGTCCGGGGCGCCGGGCGACACCCGGGTGACGCTGGCCGACGGCGGCGAGCTCCGCTGCGACCGCCTGCTGGTCGCCACCGGGCGACGCGCCGCCGGCGACGGCCTCGGGCTGGACGCGGCCGGCGTGCAGCGGGACGACGACGGCTGGGTCGTCGTCGACGGGCACCTGCGCACCAGCAACCCGCGCATCTGGGCCGCCGGCGACGTCACCGGCCAACCGCAGTACACCCACCTGGCGGGTCTGCACGGCTCGACCGTCGCCGCCAACGCCGTGCTCGGGCTGCGGCGCCGGGTCGACCTGACCGCGCTGCCCCGGGTCACCTTCACCCAGCCCGAGGTCGCTGCCGTGGGCGCGCCGACCGGCACCGCCGAGCAGGCCGGCCTGCGGGCGCTGGAACAGGGACACCAGCACAGCGACCGGGCGATCACCGACCGGCGCACGGACGGGGTCACCCGCCTGGCCGTCGACGGCCGGCACCGGGTGCGCGGCGCGACGGTCGTCGGGCCGCGGGCCGGGGAGACCCTCGCCGAGCTGACCCTCGCCGTCACGCAGGGGCTCACCACCAGCGACCTGACCGCCTCGACCCACCCCTACCCGACCCATGCCGACCCGGTCTGGCAGGCGGCCATCAGCGACTACCGGGGCCGGTTGGCGGCGCCGGTCCCCCGGCGGGCGATCGCCGCGCTCCGCCACCTGCACCGCCTCCGCACGGCGCTGACCCGATGACCGTCCTGCTGGGCTGGGAGGCCGCCGAGCACAGCGGTGGGGACGACGGCGCCCTCCGGCTGGCCGCCGGGCTGGCCGTTGCGGAGGGCTCCCCGGTCGTCGTGACGACGGTCGTGCCGCTCGACCCGCCGCACGCGACCGCCTCCCGGCTCGACCACGAGTACCGGCAGTGGCGGGCCGCGCTGACCGCCACCCGCCACGCGGAGGCGCTGACCGCACTGCGGCGGGCCGGGGTCGAGGACGTCCGCACCGCCGTCGTCCCGGCGTCCTCGGTGCCCGCCGGCCTGGTCGAGTCGGCCCACCGGTACCGGGCGCGTGTGCTCGTGCTCGGCGCCGCGACCGAGGCGCCGGCGGGCCGGTTCGCGGCGGGCTCGGTCGCCGAACCGCTGCTGCACAGCTCGCCGGTGCCGCTGGCGCTGGCCCCGCGGGCGTGGTCGGCGCCGGCAGAGCCCACCCGGCTGACCTGCACCTGGGCGGACCCTGCCCGCTCCGCCGACGCGCTGTCCGCCACCCGCGCGCTCGCCGAGCGCTGGGGCGTGCCGGTCCGGCTGGCGGCCTTCGTGCCCGAGCGTGCCGCCCTGCTGCCCTCGGAGACCGGCCTGCCGCTGGAGCACGTGGTCAGCGAGGAGTGGGCCGGTCAGGTGCAGGGCTCGCTGGAGCACGCCGTGGCGGACTGGTCCGGCGCGTGGCCAGTCCCGGAGACCGTGCAGGGCCGCGGCGCCGGCTGGGCGGGGGCGGTGGCCGCCGTGCCGTGGATGCCCGGGGACGTCCTGGTGCTCGGGTCGTCCCGACTCGGACCGGAGGCGCGGGTCTTCCTCGGCTCGACGGCGACGAAGATCCTGCGGGCCGCCACCGTCCCGGTACTGGTGGTGCCGCGCGGCGAGGGCGGCTCGCCGCCACAGACTTGACGACGACTGTGGCCTGAGTCACAGTGAGCGCGGGCGGGGGAGCCGGCTACGAGTGGCTCTCCACTGCTGGAGAGACCGACCAACGCGGCCAGACCGTCAGGACCGGCCCCCCGCCCCTCAGCCCCCTCAACGACAGGCCGGCCGGCTCGCGTCCGGGTGCCGACTCGGGTCCTAGAGCGGGCTCACGGAGCCGGGACCGGCTCCGTTGCCGTGTCGGGAACGTGCCCCGGATCGGGTGCTGACCCCGACTCGGGAGCGGGTTCAAGGGGCCGCACCCGGCGCGAGTGCGGGCTCAGGGGGCCGGTGCGGGCGCAGGGTCCGGCTCGGGGGCGGGAGCCGGCTCGGGCTCCGGTTCAGGAGCGGGAGCGGGCTCGGGCTCCGGTTCAGGAGCGGGTTCCGGTTCAGGGGCAGGAGCCGGCTCGGGCTCCGGCGCAGGAGCAGGCTCCGGCTCCGGGACGGGCACCGGGGCAGGCCCCGGCTCCGGCGCGGGCCCAGGTCCCGGCTCGGGTGCCGGCTCCGGCGCAGGAGTCGGCTCCGGCACAGGGGTCGGCCGGTCGCGGCCTTCGCGCCGCCGGACCCGCAGTACCTGCGCAGTGAGCGGGCCACCGTGCCGGGTGGGTGCGTCGGCGCCTGGTCGGATTGGTGCTGTCTCTTATGAACATCT
>NZ_JAAKGN010000058.1:0-27826 GCF_011039295.1 Modestobacter sp. KNN46-3
CCGGGTGGTCAACGTGCACGCGCTGGTCGCCACCGGAGTCAACGCCGACGGGCACCGGGAGATCCTCGGCCTGCAGGTCACCAGTGCCGAAGACGGCGCCGGCTGGCTGGCCTTCTTCCGCGACCTGACCGCCCGCGGTCTGACCGGCGTTCAGCTGGTCACCTCCGACGCGCACGCCGGCCTGGTCACCGCGATCGGCGCGACCCTGCCCGGTGCCGCGTGGCAGCGCTGCCGCACCCATTACGCCGCGAACCTCATGGCCGCCTGCCCCAAGGCGTCCTGGCCATGGGTGCGCGCGCTGCTGCACTCGGTCTACGACCAGCCTGACGCCGCCTCGGTGTACGCCCAGTTCGACCGGATCCTCGACGCGCTGGTCGACAAGCTGCCGAAGGTTGCCGAGCACCTCGAGGCCGCCCGCGCCGACGTGCTCGCGTTCACCGCCTTCCCCAAGGAGGTCTGGCGCCAGATCTGGTCCAACAACCCCAGCGAACGCTTGAACCGGGAGATCCGACGGCGGACCGACGTGGTCGGCATCTTCCCTGACCGCGACTCGCTGATCCGCCTGGTCGGTGCCGTGCTCGCCGAGCAGCACGACGAGTGGGCCGAAGGCCGCCGCTACCTCGGCCTCGACGTCCTCGCCCGCTGCCGCCTGCGGACCGTCACCGACACCGACGGCACCACTCAGGAGGTGACCACGCAGCCGACTATCCCGGCGCTCAGCGCCTGACCCGACATGAAGATCACGCGGTAGTCGTCACACACCACGCCGGCGGACTTGACCCTGCGCGGGGCCGTGTCGTCCTTCCTCACCGACGGCCCGGGAAAGGCCGGCTACACCGGCCGCTGATCCCCGGCCGATGTGGAGCCGCGCCTCAGAAGGGTCTGCGCGGGTACGCTGGGCCGGGTCACAACCCCCGTCGCAGGAAGGCAGGGTCGAGCGTTCTTGCCCGACACCTCACCAGACGCCGTACCGGAGACCATCGCGTCCTCCCGTGAGCTCTCCGCGCGTGCCGCGGGAGCCGGCGTCCCGGAACCGGCCGTACCGGCCGAGGTCCGCACCTCCATCACCGTCCCCGACAGCGTCTCCATGGTGGCCCTCCTGGGCTCCGGGGACGAGCTCCTCCGCCTGGTCGAGACCGAGCTCGCCGCCGACGTGCACGTCCGCGGCAACGAGATCGGGATCACCGGCCAGCCGGCGGACAATGCCTTCGCCGTCCGGGTCTTCGACGAGCTGATCGCCCTGCTGGCGACCGGCCAGGCGCTGCGGCCGGACTCGGTCCGCCGGGTCGTCGGCATGCTCCGCGCCGGCGGCTCCGAGCGCCCCGCGGACGTGCTCAGCCTCGACATCATCAGCCGCCGGGGCCGCACCATCCGGCCGAAGACGCTGAACCAGAAGCGGTACGTCGACGCCATCGACAACCACAGCGTGATCTTCGGCATCGGCCCGGCCGGCACCGGCAAGACCTACCTGGCGATGGCCAAGGCCGTGCAGGCCCTGACCACCAAGCAGGTCAACCGGATCATCCTGACCCGTCCGGCGGTGGAGGCCGGTGAGCGGCTGGGCTACCTGCCGGGCTCGCTGTCGGAGAAGATCGACCCCTACCTGCGGCCGCTGTACGACGCGCTGCACGACATGGTCGACCCGGAGTCGATCCCGCGGCTGATGCAGGCCGGCACCATCGAGGTCGCCCCGCTGGCCTACATGCGCGGCCGCACGCTCAACGACGCGTTCGTCATCCTCGACGAGGCGCAGAACACCACCGCCGAGCAGATGAAGATGTTCCTCACCCGGCTGGGGTTCGGCTCCAAGATGGTCGTCACCGGTGACGTCACCCAGGTCGACCTGCCCGGTGGCGCGCAGAGCGGTCTGCGGATCGTGCGCGAGATCCTCGAGGGCATCGACGACGTCCACTTCTCCACGCTGACCAGCTCCGACGTCGTCCGGCACCGGCTGGTCGGCGACATCGTCGACGCCTACGAGCGCTGGGACGCCACGCGGCAGCCGCCGGCGCCGGCGGCCGGCTCCCGTCCGGCCCGGCACGGCCGTCCCCAGCCCCGGCAGCAGGGGAGCTGAGCGTGCCCGTCGAGGTCGCCAACGAGTCCGAGATCTCCGTCGACGAGGGAGCGCTGGCCGGCGTCTGCCGCTACGTGCTCGACGCCATGGAGGTCAGCCCGCTGGCCGAGCTGTCGGTGCTCTGCGTCGACGGCGACTACATGGCCACCCTGCACGAGCGGTGGATGGGGGAGAAGGGCCCGACCGACGTGCTGGCCTTCCCGATGGACGAGCTGGACACCGCCCGTCCCGACGACCCCGACCCCGGTCCGGCGCTCCTGGGTGACGTGGTGCTGTGCCCGGCCGTCGCCGTCCGGCAGGCCCGCGCCGCCGGCCACTCGATGGCCGACGAACTGCTCCTGCTGGCCACCCACGGCGTGCTCCACCTGCTGGGCTACGACCACATGGAGCCCGACGAGGAGAAGGAGATGTTCGGCCTGCAGTCCAAGCTCCTCGAGGGCTGGCGCGCCACTCCGCGGGAGCCGGTGACCGGCGAGCCGATGGAGCCGGAGACCCGATGAGCTCGACCGCGATCGTCCTGCTGGGGATCGCCGTCGTCCTGGTCCTCGTCGCCGGCGTCTTCGCCGCACTGGACGCCGCGCTGCAGCGGCTGTCCAAGGCCGCGGTGGAGGAACTGCGGCGGGACGGGGCCAAGCGGGCGGGCCCGCTGGCGCAGGTCATGGAGGACCGGGCCCGGCACGTGGCCTTGCTGCTGCTGCTGCGGATCGCCTGCGAGACGGCCGCGACCGTCATCGTCGCGGTCATCCTCGACGGGTTGTTCGACGGCGTGGCACTGGGCGTGCTCACCGCCATCGCCGTGATGACGGTGGTCAGCTACGTGCTCATCGGCGTCGGTCCGCGGACGCTGGGCCGGCAGCACGCCTACGGGATCGCGCTGTCCGCGGCCTCGCTGATCCGGCTGCTGGGCCGGCTGCTCGGCCCGATCGCCACGCTGCTGATCCTCATCGGCAACGCGATCACCCCCGGCAAGGGCTACCGCGACGGCCCGTTCAGCAGCGAGGTCGAGCTCCGCGAGCTGGTCGACATGGCCGAGGAGCGCGGCGTCGTCGAGGCCGGCGAGCGCAACATGATCCACGGCGTCTTCGAGCTCGGCGACACCATCGCCCGCGAGGTGATGGTGCCCCGGCCGGACGTGGTCTGGATCGAGCGCGGCAAGACCCTCCGGCAGGCACTGGCGCTGTGCCTGCGCAGCGGCTTCAGCCGGCTCCCGGTCATCGGGGAGAACGTCGACGACATCATCGGCGTGATCTTCCTCAAGGACCTGGTGCGTCGCACCCAGGGCTCCTCGGAGTCCCGGGCCAGCGAGCCGAAGGTCGAGGACCTGCTGCGCCCGGCCACCTTCGTGCCGGAGTCCAAGCCGGTGGACGAGCTGCTCCGCGAGATGCAGGCCTCCCGGGCCCACATGGCCGTCGTCGTCGACGAGTACGGCGGCTTCGCCGGGCTGGTCACGATCGAGGACATCCTCGAGGAGATCGTCGGCGAGATCGACGACGAGCACGACACCGTCCAGCGCCCGCCGATCGAGGAGCTGGAGGATGGCTCGGTGCGGATCACCGCCCGGCTCCCGGTGGAGGACCTCGCCGACCTGTTCCGCGTCGAGCTCCCCGACGACGACGGGGTCGAGACCGTCGGTGGCCTGCTGGCCCGGGAGATCGGCATGGTGCCGATCGAGGGCTCTGCCGCCGAGGTCGGTGGCCTGCAGCTGGTCGCCGAGAGCACCGGCGGGCGGCGCAACCAGATCGACACGATCCTGGTCAACCGGGTGCCCGAGCCGAGCGCGGAGGAAGCGGACGACGAGCCCGCCCGGGAACCCGAACCGGCGGCCGTGGAAAGCTAAGGAAGGACCCTCCCGCCCCCACCGCTCGCAAGCTCGCGTCGGGCCCCTGCGGAAGGGCCAGACCGACGGACAGGAGAGCGATCCGGTGGCTGAGCTGGACCCCGAGGACGCCAAGCTGATCACGCTGGCCCGCTCCGCCCGGAGCCGCACCGGCGCGGCCGAGGGCGCCGCGGTGCGCGACACGGACGGGCGCACCTACCTCGCGGCCACCGTGGCGCTGCCCTCGCTGCAGCTGTCAGCGCTGCAGGCCGCCGTCGCCGCCGCGGTCTCCAGCGGTGTCGACGGGCTCGAGGCCGCCGCCGTCGTCAGCGCTGCCGAGGCCGTCGAGGAGGCCGGGCTGGCCGCCGTCCACGACCTGACCGCAGCGGCGCCGGTCCTGCTCGCCGGGCCCGACGGGGTGCTCCGCACCTCCAGCTGACCCGGGTTCCTGGCCCGGCGGATGTGTCGAAAGGTGTAGCCGAGCTACACCTTTCGGGGCGCGGAGATCGGCCCGATCTGGACCAGGGTGGGCCTGTGTCCGTGACACAGCGATCGTCCCTGGCCCGCGCCGTCCCCCTGCTCTGGGCGGAGACCCGGCCGGTGGTGCAGGCGGTCTTCGCACTGCGGTACACCGTCGGCGCCGTCGTCGGGGTGGCCGGTGCCGGCGCGCTGCGGCCGGCGGTCGTGATCGGTGCGCTTGCCTGGTCGCTCCTGGTGATGAGCATCTACCTGGTCAACGGGGTCTCCGACCTGCTCGGCGACCGGGCCAACAGCAGCACCCGGCCGCTGGCCTCCGGTCGGGTCGAGGCGCGGGTCGCAGCGCGGACGGCGTGGGCGCTGGCCGGCGCCGGTCTGCTGCTGGCGGCCTGCTCGGGCGTGCTCGCACTGGTGGCCTGCGCGGTGGCGATGACCGTGCTCGGCTGGGCCTACAGCGTCGGACCGCGGCCGCTCAAGCACAGCGTGGCCGGCACCACGGTGGCCGCGATCGGGGGCGGCCTGCTCAGCTACGGCGCCGGCGTGGCCGCGGCCGGTGGTGGCCTGTCGGCCCCGTACGCAGCGGTGTTCCTGCTGCTGTCGGCGTGGATGGCCGTCGCCGGTGCGTCCAAGGACCTCGGCGACCGGGAGGGGGACCACCTGGCCGGGCGACGTACCTTGCCCGTCGTGGCCGGACACCGCACCGCCGTCCGGGGGATCGCCGGCGGTTCGCTGCTGCTGGGGCTGACCGCGCTCGCGTTCGCCGGGGTCTGGCCGCAGCTGCTCGCGCCGGCTGCCGCCGTGTGCCTGGGTGGCGAGGTCGTCGCCGTGCTGGCGCTGCTGACGCCGGAGGGTGGCCCGCGACCGGTCCGGCGCCGGCCCTACCGTGCCTTCATGGTCACCCAGTACCTGGCCAACCCGCTCGTCGTCGTCAGCGTGCTGCTGTGACCGCGCCGGAGGACGTCGGCCGGATCCCCGATGCCGAGCTCGACGCCGCGATCGCCGACACGGTCCTGGCCGACGCCGCCGTGGTCGCCCCCCGGCTGTCGGCGGACCCCGCCCGGGCCGTCCAGCTGCACGGTCGCCTCCTCGCCGTGCTGCGGGTGACGCACGCCCGGGTCCGCGGGCTGCCGCCGGCCGCGGCCCCGGCCGCTCAGCCCGACGTCGGCGCCGACCGGGCCCGCACCGGCCTGCACCCGGCCGAGTCGCTGCGGGTCGCCAGCCTGCTGTTCCAGCGCGCGCTGCCCGCGCTCGTCGCGCAGCACCGGGACGACGCGGCGCCCGGAGCCGGGTCCACCACCGAGCAGGTCGCGCTGGTGCTGCACCAGGTGATCGACGAGCTGGTGATCCCCGCGTCGATCTCCTACGTCGACGTGCTGCTCGCCCGGATCAGCGACGCCAACCGGGACGAACGCCGCCGGGTCGCCCGCGACCTGCACGACCACACCAGCCACGGGATCGGTGCGGCGATGCAGGGCATCGACCTGGCCCTGCACCTGCACGCCACCGGCCAGCCGCTGGACGTGGAGCGGCTCCGCACCACCCGGCAGCTGCTGCTGGACACGCTCAACGACGTGCGTGGCATGGCCACCCGGCTGCGCGACGTGGTCGGGGACCGCACGCTCGGCCAGGCGCTGCAGGAGTACCTGGACTTCACCGCCCCGGTCGGGCTGGAGGTCACGCTCGCCGAGGACGGCGAGGACGTGGCGCCGCTGCCCGGCCACGTCAAGGAGGAGAGCTACCTCATCGTGCGCGAGGCGATCCGCAACTCGTTCCTGCACGGCCGACGGGCGACCCGGCTCGACGTCGCCGTCCGGGTCGCCGACGGTCAGCTGACGGCCACCGTGGCCGACGACGGCTCCGGCTTCGACCCCGCTGCGGTCGACGCCACCCGCAGCGTGGGGCTCTCCTCGGTGCGCGAGCGCGCCGAGGGCCTCGGCGGCAGCGTGGCCCTCGACACCGGGCCGGGCGGCGTCCGGCTGGTGCTCACCGTGCCGGTACCGGGGGCGTCGGCGTGACCGGCCCCGAGCGCGGTCTCCGGGTGGTCCTCGTCGACGACCACCGGCTGTTCCGCGAGAGCCTGGGCGCGCTGCTCGCCGTCCACCAGGGCATCGAGGTGGTCGCGGAGGGCGCGAACGGGGAGGAGGCGGTCCGGCTGGCCCGCCTCCACCAGCCCGACGTGGTGCTGCTGGACGTGGAGATGCCGGGTCAGTCGGTGCTGACCTCGCTGGTCGAGATCCGCAGCGCCTCGCCGTCCACCCGCATCGTCGTCCTGACCATGCACGAGAACACCCCGCTGGCCCGCCAGCTGCTGCTGCGCGGCGCCTCCGCCTACCTGATCAAGACGATCGGGCACCACGAGCTGGTCGCGGCGATCCGGGCCGCCACCGACCGTGAGCAGGACCTGATCACCCTGTCGGTGTCCCGCGGTGGGCTGGCCGGCCTCACCTCGCAGGGTGGGCCGATGCTGTCCGAACGCGAGGTGGAGGTGCTCGCCCTGGTCGGCAAGGCGCGCTCCAACGCGGCGATCGCCGCCGAGCTGCGGATCAGCGAGGGCACGGTGAAGCGGCACCTGAGCAACATCAACGCCAAGCTCGGTTCGACGTCCCGGCTGGACGCCGTGCGGCGGGCGACCCGGGCGCGGCTGCTCGCCCCCGGCCTCGGGGACGACTGACGAAGGACCCCGTCCTCCCCACCCTTCGCAGGCTCGGGGCGGTGCCCTGGACGGGGCCGTCAGGGCAGGGGGTGGCCCAGGGCGTCGGCGACCGTGGCCGGGTCGCGCACCCAGCCGGTGAACGCCTTCGGGGTCTCCCCGTCGGGGCCCAGGTGCCGGACGCTGATCCGCTGCCGGCCGGGCCACCAGCCGCCGCGCCGCTTGGCCTTCGGCCAGCCGGCCGGCGGCGCGCCCAGCACCACCTCGCGGACCAGCACCAGCGGGACCACCCCGAAGGACGACGTCTGCCGCAGCCCGGCGATGTCGGTGGAGACGGCGAAGTCGGAGACGGTGAACCGGCCGGTCGACACCACCAGCACCAGCAGGCCGAGCCCCAGGGCGATCGGCGCCTCCGCGGCGGCCGCGGCGCTGCCGTCCCGCCAGCCCAGGAACCCCAGCCAGGCCGCGACGGCGAGCACGGTCAGCGTGATGACCAGCGGCGAGGCCGGGTCGTACTGCCAGTACCGCAGCGGCCGCGGGGTCACCGTGACGTGCCGCTTGGGCCCGCGGCTGGCCAGGTAGCCGTAGCTCGTGACCTGGCTGATGTGCCGCTCACGGTCCCGGGCGGCCTGCACGACCAGGGGCTCGCCGTTGTCTCGTCGGGACCGGGATGGCATGCCCGCCATGATCGCAGGAGGGCCTCCCGTGCCGGTCGCAGCAGTGTTGTCGGTGCGCAGTGGGAGACTGGACGGCGTGACCTCCTCCGATCAGCCGCCGTACCGCAGCGGCTTCGCCTGCCTGGTCGGCCGGCCCAACGCGGGCAAGACCACGCTGACGAACGCCCTGGTCGGCGAGAAGGTCGGCATCGTCAGCAACCGGCCGCAGACCACCCGGCACGCCATCCGCGGGGTGGTGCACCGGCCGGCCGGCCAGCTGGTGCTCGTCGACACCCCGGGGCTGCACAAGCCCAAGAGCCTGCTCGGCCAGCGGCTCAACGACGTCGTCCGCGACACGCTGTCCGAGGTCGACGTCATCGTCTTCTGCATCCCCGCCGACCAGCCCGTCGGCACCGGCGACGCCTTCATCGCCCGGCAGCTCAGGGAGGTCTCCACCCCGATCGTGCTGGTGGTGACCAAGACCGACGCGGCCAGCAAGAAGGCCATCACCCAGCAGCTCGTCGCGGCCAGCAAGCTGGTCGAGGCGCGGGAGATCGTGCCGGTCAGCGCGGTGGCCGGTGACCAGGTCACGCTGCTGGAGGACCTGCTGATCGGCATGCTGCCCGAGGGGCCGCCGATGTACCCCGACGAGCAGACCACCGACGAGGACGTCGAGCGGCAGATCACCGAGCTGGTGCGCGAGGCCGCCCTGGAGAAGGTGCGCCAGGAGGTTCCGCACTCCCTCGCCGTCACCGTGGAGGAGATGCACCGCAAGCCCGACCCGCGCGACCCGGACGCGGTGTTCACCGAGATCCACGCGCTGCTGCACGTCGAGCGCCCCAGCCAGAAGCCGATGCTGCTGGGCAAGGGCGGGCAGACGATCAAGGCGATCGGCAGCGAGGCCCGGGTCGGGCTGGAGACGCTGCTCGGCGGCCGGGTGCACCTGGCCCTGCACGTCACCGTGCTGGGGGAGTGGCAGGACGACCCGAAGAAGCTCAACCGGCTCGGTTACTGAGGCGGCGGGCGAGTGTGCATCGCAGGGAGCGCCAGCGACCGAGGAGCGGAGCGATCCGTCGCCGGGGACACAGCTACTGAGGCGGCGGGCGAGTGAGCACCACCCCGCAGGCGCTCTACCGGGACGAGGGCATCGTGCTGCGCACCCAGAAGCTGGGTGAGGCCGACCGGATCGTCACCGTGCTCACCCGGCGCACCGGCAAGGTGCGCGCGGTCGCGAAGGGCGTGCGGCGCACCAAGAGCAAGTTCGGTGCGCGGCTGGAGCCGTTCAGCCACGTGGACCTGCAGCTCTACACCGGCCGCAACCTCGACATCGTCAGCCAGGCCGAGTCGATCCGGTCCTACGGCACCGAGATCGTCGGCGACTACCGCGCCTACACCGCCGGCACCGCGGTGCTGGAGACGGCCGACCGGCTGACGGTGGAGGAGAAGGAACCGTCGCTGCGGATGTTCCTGCTGGTCGTCGGAGCGCTGCGCACGCTGGCCGAGGGGGTCAAGCCGGCCCCGCTCGTGCTGGACGCGTTCCTGCTCCGGGCGATGTCGGTCGCCGGCTGGGAACCCGCGCTGGGCGACTGCGCCCGCTGCGGCGAGGCCGGCCCGCACCGGCACTTCTCCGTCCCGGCCGGGGGCACGGTCTGCCCGTCCTGCCGGCCCACCGGCTCGGCGATGCCCAGCCCGGTCACCATCGAACTGCTGGAGGCGCTGTTGTCCGGGGACTGGGGGCGGGCCGAGGCCAGCCTGGGCACCAACCGGCGGGAGGGCAGCGGCCTGGTCGCAGCCCTGCTGCAGTGGCACCTGGAGCGCGGCCTGCGCTCGCTGCCGCTGGTGGACCGAACGTGAGCGGAGAGGGTCGTGAGCATCGCAGCGAGGAACGAGCGAGGAGCGGAGCGATCCGCGGGAGCGAACCGGTGACGTGGTGAAGCGCGAGGTGAAGGCGCCCAACCCGCACCCCTCGGGCGTCACCCCGCCGGACATCCCGGCCGACAAGGTGCCGCACCACGTGGCGATCGTGATGGACGGCAACGGCCGCTGGGCGAAGCAGCGCGGGCTGCCGCGCACCGCCGGGCACGAGGCGGGGGAGTCCTCGCTGTTCGACTGCGTCGAGGGCGCCATCGAGCTGGGCATCGGGGCGATCAGCGCCTACGCGTTCTCCACGGAGAACTGGCGGCGCAGCCCGGACGAGGTCCGTTTCCTGATGGGCTTCAACCGCGACGTGATCCGCCGCCGCCGCGACGAGATGCACGAGCTCGGGGTGCGGGTGCGCTGGGCGGGGCGGCGTCCCAAGCTCTGGCGCAGCGTCATCAAGGAGCTCGAGGTCGCCGAGGAGCTGACGCAGGACAACGACGTCCTGACCCTCACCATGTGCGTCAACTACGGCGGCCGGGCCGAGATCGCCGACGCCGCGGCCGCGATCGCCCGCGAGGTGGCCGCCGGCCGGATCAAGCCGGAGAAGGTCACCGAGGAGACGGTCGCCCGGTTCCTCGACGAGCCGGACATGCCCGACGTCGACCTGTTCGTGCGCAGTTCGGGGGAGAACCGCACCAGCAACTTCCTGCTGTGGCAGGCCGCCTACGCCGAGCTGGTCTTCCTGGACACGCTGTGGCCGGACTTCGACCGCCGGCACCTGTGGCAGGCCTGCGAGGAGTACGCCAGCCGCCAGCGTCGTTTCGGCAGCGCCTGACGGCCCCCTGGGGCCGTCAGGCGCACCGTGAGGTGCTGGAGCGGCCCCCTCGCAGGGGCCCGCTGCGAGCCCGCGAGCAGTGGGGGGCGAGGGGGGTCCTTCGTCAGGCGGTGTCGGTGGACTCGGTGGCGTGGCCGGCGTGGGCGAGGGCGTCGCGGACGATGTGTGCCACGTGCCCGTCGACCAGGCGGTAGTCGACCTCGCGGTGCCGGCGGACGCCGGTCACCAGGCCTGCGCCGCGCAGCACCCGCAGGTGCTGGGAGACCAGCGGCTGTGGCACGCCCAGCGCGTCGACCAGCTGGTGCACGCAGCGGGAGCCGTGCTCATCCAGCAGGGTCACGATCGACATCCGCAGCGGCGAGGCGAGCGCGGCCAGCAGCTCGCTGGCGGCCTGGACGTCGGCGGGGACGCTCCGGGACCCGGGCCGGGAGGACGGGGTCACGGACGTGGACATGGCACCATGGTCCGAGCGCCTGAGAACGGTTGTCAACTCTTGTCGCATCGAGGAGGGAGGTGCCCGGTGTTCGCCGTGACCCGCCTGCGCGTCGCAGATGACGACGTCCCCGCCTTCCTGGCCGCCGCTGACGAGCTGCTCGCCGCCCTGCGGGCCCGCCCCGGCTTCCTCGGTGGCGAGCTGGGCCGCGCCGCCGACGACCCGCAGCTGTTCGCCCTCTGCACCCGCTGGGACGGCGTCGGCGCCTACCGCCGAGGCCTGTCCGCGGCCGAGGTGAAGATCGCCGGCGCCCCGGTGTGGGTGCACGCCCTCGACGAGCCCGGCGTCTACCTCACCGACTGACCGGAGAGGCACACCGCACCGGCCTGGGCGCCTGCCGCGGCAACCGTGCGCCGCCCGCACGAGGCGCGGCATGAGCGGGCGTCTGGGCGCCGGAGCCTAGCCGCTGACCGACTCCAGCACCGTGGCGAGTTCCGCCGGTCGGCTGATCATCGGCCAGTGCCACGTCGGGAGCTCGACATAGGTCCAGTCGCCGTCGACCATGTGCGCGAACACCGGCGCGTGGGGTGCCATCTGCTGCAGTTGTTCGAGGCTGAAGCTGCACAGCACGCCCGTCCGTGGCAACCGCTCCCAGGCGCCTGTGAGCGCGACCGGCTGGGTGGCGGTGAGCCAGGGCTGCGGCTGCGAGCCCTCGACCAGTGCTGCGACGGCAGCATCGTCGACCCCAGGCACCGCGGCGGCGAGTGCGGCCCAGGGCGGCGGCGGGAGCTTCCAGCCCTGGCCGTGGGTCATGACCAAATCGTCGTTGGCCGCGCGCGCCTCGGGTCCCTCGAAGTCGGCCTGTGCCATGCCGTCCGGCAGTGGGCCCGAGTCGACGAAGACCAGGCGCGCCACGCGCTCAGGCATGCGGTCCGCCGCACCGGTCGTCACGAGGGCGCCGTAGCTGTGCCCGACGAGCACGACGTCGTGCAGGTCCTGCTGCTCGAGCAAGCGCACGACGTCGTCGATGTGAGCAGTCAGGTCGGTCTCGGGCGAGGCGAGGTGGACGCGCTCGCCCATGCCTGGGAGGTCGACGGCGTGCACGACATGGCCGCGCTCACGCAGCTGGTCTGCGACAGGCCGCCAGACCCAGGCCCCGAGCCAGAAGCCGGGGACGAGGATGTAGGTGGTGGTGTTCATGGCGACGACGCTAGGCTGGAATGCGGGCAGATCCCGCCCGGTATGCAGTCGGCACACAGATCGTCCCCAGCACCGCCGAGGAGGGCCGTGACCCGCCCGACCGCTCGCGTGCTGGCCATGCTGGAGCTGCTCCAGACGGGCGGGCAGCGCACCGTCGGCGATCTCGCCGCTCGGCTCGGGGTCGATGAGCGCACGGTCCGGCGCTATGCCGAGCACCTCGCCGACCTCGGCATCCCCGTCCAGGCGCAGCGGGGCAGGTACGGCGGCTACCGGCTCTCGCCGGGCTACAAGCTGCCGCCGCTGATGCTCACCGACGACGAGGCCATCGCCGTCGTCCTGGGCCTCAGGGCCGCGGAACGCGCTGGGCTTGCCACCACCGACCACGCAGCGGCGGCGAGCGCACTGGCCAAGGTGTCGCGTGTACTGCCGCGGGCCCTGGGCCAGCGGCTCGACAGCCTGCTGTCGACCGCACAGTTCACGACCCCCGTGCGCGCGACCGCTCCCGCCGGCGCCGGCGCGCTGCTCGGTCTCGCCTCGGCTGTGCAAGCGCGGCGCACCGTCGTGATCGCGTACACCGCCTGGGACGGGCGGGAGTCGCAGCGTGAGCTCGACGTCTACGGCCTGGTCTTCCACTCCGGCCGGTGGTACGTCACCGGACGCGACCACGGCCGTGATGACCTGCGGACCTTCCGACTCGACCGCATCGCCTCGGTCGAGCAGGGCGAGGGCTCCTACCTCGTGCCCGCTGACTTCGACGCCACGACGCAGGTCGTGTCGGGCATCGCCGCGGTCAGGTGGTCGCACGAGGTCTCCGTCGTGCTGCAGACCACCCTTGCGGATGCGGGCGACCGACTGCCCCGGAGCGTGGGACGGCTGAGCGAGCACGCCGACGGTGTGCTCCTGGAGACGCGCGCCGAGCGCCTCGACGGCATGGCCCGCATGCTGGCCGGGCTCGGCTGGGACTTCGAGGTGATCACCCCGGACGCCCTGCGCGACGAGGTCCTCGCCCTGGCCGACCGCCTCCGACTCAGCGCGGTGCGCGGCGTCGCCGGCACACCGGCGACGCCGCAGAGTCCCTGAGCGACACCATCCGCCCGCCCAGCGTCATGTCCGGGCGAGCGTCGCTCAGTCGCCGGACGCGACCCCCTCGCTCCGCTGCCAGGCGAAGACGCCCAGCCCGGCGAGCGGGATCGTCGAGCAGGCGAGCACGACCAGGACCAGCAGGGCCCGGAGGGAGCGCAGGTGCAGGGCGGTGGCCAGGCGGTTGCCGGTCATGGGTGGCCTCTCGGAGGTGCGCTCCTGCCCGCGTGTGCCGCGCGCGTGTGTGCGCCCCCGAGATCGGCAGGGCGGGACCGTCCTGTGACCACCGCCGGGGAGTAGTCGGACCGCGGCCGGGGCAGGGAGCGGCCCGTGGACGTGTTGGCGGCAGAAGAAGCGACCGGGTTCCCGCACTCCTTCCTCTCGGAGGAGCTGCTGCGGAGCTACGTGAACCTGTTCATCCGGCTGGTCGAGGCCGCCGGGGCGATCGTGATCTTCGTCGGTGCGGTGATCGCCGCCGTCCAGTTCGTCCGTGCGGCCGTGCGGGGCCGGCACCGCGACGAGTTCGTCCGGGTCCGGCTGGGGCTGGCCCGCTACCTGCTGCTCGGCCTGGAGTTCCAGCTGGCCAGCGACGTCCTGCGCACCGCCATCGCGCCGTCCTTCGCCGAGATCGGCAAGCTCGCCGCGATCGCGGCCATCCGGACCGCGCTGAACTACTTCCTGGGCAAGGAGATCGCCGAGGAACGGGAAGAGGTCGAGAAGAATGAGGAGCGGCAACGCGACGGCGGTGACCGGACGTGACCCGGGGCGAGCCGGCATGAGCCCGTTGCTGGAGGACGCCGCACTGCTGGTGGCCGTGCTGGGCCTGGTCTCCGGCCTGATCACGCTGGGGCGGCTGCGCGACGTCCTGCTGGCGTTCGGTGTCCTGCTGGACTTCCTGGTCGCCGCCGGCCTGATCCGGCTCGCCGGCGAGCTCACGTTCCGCGGCCTGCTGGGCGTCGCCCTGGTGATCGCCGTCCGGAAGCTGGTGATGCACGCGCTGCGCGCCGGCCAGCGGGTGCCGGACGGTCCCTTGCCCGCGAGCCCACGTGCCCGCAGCCCCCAGCGCCGGCGGCCCGTCCGGCCGTGACCCGAGTCCGCCGCTCACCTGCGCATCGACGGTCGAGGGCGCCTCGCCGGTGCCGGGACCGACCGAGGCGCCGTGGGGGCGGGGTCAGCGGCGACTCGTCAGCGAACGCAGACCAGTGAGCTCCTGGTCGAGCCGTGCCCGGAGGACGGCGGCGGTCTCCCGACCCGGCGCGGCGTCCAGCTCGGCCAGGTGGCCGGCGGCTGCGACGGTGAGTGCCCGCGCCCGCTCGGCGTCCGGGTCGTCCGCGCCGGAGGCAGACAGCCGCAGCTGCCAGGCCCGCAGCTCCAGCCGGGCGGCAGCGGTCGCGAGCACGTCGTCCACCACCGGGCCGGAACCGGCCTGCTGGGTCGCCCGGTCCATCTCCACCGCCAGCTCGCCCAGCCCTCGGTCCAGGTCGGCGGTGTAGGCGGCCCACGCGGCGGTGTCGGCCTCCTGGCAGCGCACGTGCAACCGGTGCAGCCGGTCGCGCAGCGGGGCCAGCACGCCGCGCACCACCGGGGCGAGGGCGGGGTGTGCGGCGCAGAGTCCAGCGGTGGTCCGGGCCAGCCGCTGGTCGAGGGTCGCGGGGGCAGGCGGAACCGCCTGGGAGGTCGTGGCCGTCATGAGCCGGAACCTAGGGACGGCGTGTGTCGGCCCCACCGGTTCCCGGTGAACACCGTGTGGCGGGACGGGCGCTGGGGCCACGTGCCCGGCGACTACCGTCTGGGGGTCACTCGCCGACACCCCAGCCGGATGGAGCCCTCGTGCCCAGCGACACCGCCCCCGCCCGTACCGCCGACCCCGCTCGCCTGGAGAAGGTGGTCAACCTCTGCAAGCGTCGGGGGTTCGTCTTCCCGTCCGGTGAGATCTACGGCGGCACCCGCTCGGCCTGGGACTACGGGCCGTTGGGCGTGGAGCTGAAGGAGAACATCAAGAAGCAGTGGTGGCGCACCGTCGTCCAGAGCCGGGACGACGTCGTGGGCCTGGACTCCTCGGTGATCCTGCCCCGCCAGACCTGGGTCGCCTCCGGTCACGTCGGCGTCTTCACCGACCCGCTGACCGAGTGCCAGAACTGCCACAAGCGGTTCCGCGCCGACCACCTCGAGGAGGAGTTCGAGGAGAAGAAGGGGCGGCTGCCGGAGAACGGCCTGGCCGACATCTCCTGCCCGAACTGCGGCGTGAAGGGCTCCTGGACCGAGCCGCGCGACTTCAACATGATGCTGAAGACCCACCTCGGCCCGGTCGAGGACGAGTCGGGGCTGCACTACCTGCGCCCGGAGACCGCCCAGGGCATCTTCGTGAACTTCGCCAACGTCATGGGCGCCGCGCGCAAGAAGCCGCCCTTCGGCATCGGCCAGATCGGCAAGTCCTTCCGCAACGAGATCACCCCGGGCAACTTCATCTTCCGCACCCGGGAGTTCGAGCAGATGGAGATGGAGTTCTTCGTCGAGCCCGGCAGCGACGAGGAGTGGCACCAGTACTGGATCGACGCCCGCACCGCCTGGTACACCGACCTGGGCATCTCCGCGGACAACCTGCGGCACTACGAGCACCCGAAGGAGAAGCTGAGCCACTACTCGACGCGCACCGTCGACATCGAGTACCGGTTCGGGTTCACCGGCTCGGAGTGGGGCGAGCTCGAGGGCATCGCCAACCGCACCGACTTCGACCTGAAGACCCACTCGGAGCACTCCGGCACCGACCTGTCCTACTTCGACCAGGCCTCCGGTGCGCGCTGGACGCCGTACGTCATCGAGCCGGCGGCCGGGCTCACCCGCTCGCTGATGGCCTTCCTGGTCGAGGCGTACACCGAGGACGAGGCGCCCAACGCCAAGGGCGGCGTCGACACCCGCACGGTGCTCAAGCTCGACCCGCGGCTGGCGCCGGTGAAGGCCGCCGTCCTGCCGCTGTCCCGCAACGCCGACCTCTCGCCCAAGGCCCGCGACCTGGCGGCGACGCTGCGGCGCAACTGGAACGTCGACTTCGACGACGCCGGCGCGATCGGCCGCCGCTACCGCCGGCAGGACGAGATCGGCACCCCGTTCTGCCTCACGGTCGACTTCGACACCCTCGAGGACGACGCGGTGACCATCCGGGAGCGCGACTCGATGGCCCAGGAGCGCATCGGCCTGGACGCCGTCCCCGGCTACCTCGCCGCCCGCCTCCCCGGCTGCTGACGCCGCGCGCATCCGGTCGAGACCGGGCCGGTGGCTGTCTCCTCCGCGAGGAGGCAGCCACCGGCCCGATCTCGGAGACCCGGCCGTGAGCCCGGGCACACAGCCGAGCCACCTACCCTGGACGTCGTGAACAGCACCCTCGAGCGCGCGCCGGCGCTGCAGCTGGGGTCGCTGACGGTCGACCCGGCGGTGGTGCTGGCGCCGATGGCCGGGATCACCAACCCGGCCTTCCGCACGCTGTGCCGGGAGTTCGGGGCAGGCCTCTACGTCTGCGAGATGATCACCACGCGGGCGCTGGTCGAGCGCAACGCCAAGACACTGAAGATGGTGCAGGCCGCCCCCGGGGAGGCCGACGCGTTCAGCGTGCAGCTGTACGGCGTCGACCCGGCCACCGTCGGGCGGGCGGTGGAGATGCTCGTCGACGAGCAGGTCGCCGGCACCCGCCCGGCGCACATCGACCTCAACTTCGGCTGCCCGGTGCCCAAGGTGACCCGCAAGGGCGGCGGTTCGGCGCTGCCGTGGCGCCGCCGGCTGTTCGGCAACATCGTGCGGGCGGCGGTGCAGGCCGCCGGCGACGTCCCGGTGACGGTCAAGACGCGGGTGGGCATCGACGCCGAGCACGTCACCTACCTGGACGCCGGCCGGATCGCGCAGGACGAGGGTGCCGCGGCGATCACCCTGCACGGGCGCACCGCCGACCAGCTCTACAGCGGCACCGCCGACTGGTCGCACATCGCCCGGCTGGTGGAGGAGGTCTCCATCCCGGTGCTCGGCAACGGCGACCTGTGGGAGGCCGACGACGCGCTGCGGATGGTGGCCGAGACGGGCTGCGCCGGCGTCGTGGTGGGCCGGGGCTGCCTGGGCCGGCCGTGGCTGTTCGGCGACCTGGCAGCTGCGTTCGCCGGTTCGCCGCACCGCACGCTGCCCACCTTCCGACAGGTGGCCGAGGTCATGCACCGGCACGCCACCCTGCTCGCCGCCGACCAGGGCGAGGTGCACGGCTGCAGCGACTTCCGCAAGCACGTCGCCTGGTACCTCAAGGGCTTCTCGGTCCCCTCCGACGTGCGGCGCGCACTGGCCATGGTCTCCGGGCTCGACGAGCTGGCCGGTCTGCTCGACGGCATCCCCGACCAGCCCTACCCCGAGGGCGTGCTCGGTGCGCCGCGCGGGCGCACCACCCCGCCGCGGCCGGTCGCCCTCCCCGAGGGCTGGCTCGCCGACCGGGACGACCCCCGGCCCCCGGCCGGCGCCGAGCTGCTGGTCGGCGGCGGATGAGCACCACGACAGGAGCACAGCGGTGACCCAGGGGCCCTTCCTCTACGACGACGACCCGGCACCGCTGCACACGGGTACCCCCAAGAACCACAACAAGCTGCTGGTGGGCATCTTCGGCGGCACGGTGCTGCTCGCGGTGGCCATGGTCGCGCTGATGCCGTTCTTCAAGGGGTCCGGGGAGGACCAGGCTCGCCAGGTGGCCGGGGTGTTCGCCGCCGCGCTGAGCCAGGGCGACCTGGAGACGTCCCACGGCCTCCTGTGCGACGCGGAGCGCGCCCGGGTGGCCCCCGCCGACCTGGCCGCCGAGTACCTCCAGCCGGGCACGCCGCAGGTGACCGGGGCACGCAGCAGCGAGGTCGACGGCGTGCCGGTGCAGCTGGTCGACGTCCGCTGGGACGACGACGGTGCGGTCACCACCACGACGCTGACGGTCGTGCCCGAGGGCGGGACGAAGGTCTGCGGCACCAGCACCGCGGGATGAGCCCGGCAGCGGTCGGCACACCGTCCCCAGGGGTGTCACCGGCGTCGGCCGGCCGTGGTACCCATGACGGGTGGCAGCGGTGGCGGGGCGACTGGGCGTCCGGGTGCTCGGGGCGGCGGTGACGGCGGCCCTGCTGCTGGCCGCGTCCACGGCCACGGCCATCTGGTGGATCGCCCGGCAGGACGCCCGCCCCGCCTCCGACGCGATCGTGGTGCTCGGCTCGGCGCAGTACAACGGCGTCCCGTCCTCGATTTTCGAGGCCCGGCTGGAGCACGCGCGGGAGCTGTACGAGGAAGGGGTGGCCCCGGTGGTCGTGACGGTGGGCGGCAAGGCGACCGGCGACACGTTCACCGAGGCCGAGGCGGGCCGCGACTACCTGGCGCAGAACGGCGTGCCGGCCGACGCGCTGCTGGTCGTGCCCGAGGGCGTCGACACCCTGGAGAGCGTGCGCGCGGTGGCCGCCGAGTTCGCCGATCGCGACTGGAACAGCGCCGTCCTGGTCAGCGACCCGTGGCACGCGATGCGCGCCGAGCGGATGGCCGAGGACGCCGGGCTGGACGCCGCGAGCTCACCCACCCGGCAGGGGCCGGCCGTGCAGACCAGGACCACGCAGCTGCGGTACATCCTGCGGGAGACCGCCGCCTACCTGCTCTACCGCGCGACCGGCGAGAGCGTCGCCGGAGCGCCCGGGATCGGCTGAGGAGCACCGTGCTGGAGCTGGGCAAGAGCGGGTCGCACGGCACCGAGCCGGCGCTCTCCGACGTGACCGCGGCGGCGAGCTGATGGTCGGGCGGGGGCGTATCCGCGCCGCGGACATCGCGCTGGTCCGTGAGCGGACCAAGATCGACGACATCATCGGCGAGCACCTGCAGCTCAAGCGCGCCGGCGGCGGCAGTCTCAAGGGCCTCTGCCCGTTCCACGACGAGAAGTCGCCGTCCTTCCAGGTCACGCCCTCGCGAGGCCTGTACCACTGCCTGGCCGGCGAGACGGGCGTGCTCACCGAGGACGGCACCGTCCCCATCCGCGAGCTGGCGGGCAAGACGGTGCGCGTGCTGAACGGCGACGGCGGCTGGGTGGAGGCGCCCTTCCGCAGCTACGGCGTGCAGCGTCTGATGCGTCTCACCCTGAGCCGTAACGGGCGCACCAAGGTCGTGCACGCCACCGACGAGCACCGCTGGTTCGTCCCGTCCGGAGCCCTCCGGCAGCAGCGCCGCGAGAAGCTCACCAAGGACCTGCGACCCGGCGACCGGCTGTCGCACTCATTCCCGGTCAGCCGGGTGCTCAACCCGGCGACCCGGCCCTCACCGTTCGGCATCGCACGGGGGCTCGTCTACGGCGACGGCACCCGCGATGGCCGAGGTTCGATCGCCGTCCTCTACGGCGAGAAGGACGCTCAGCTCGCCCACCTCTTCGACGGGTGCCGCTCGTGGTCGGACGAGCGGGGGACACGCTTCTACGGACTGCCTGCCCACTTCAAGGACGAGCGCCCGTCCCTGGACGATGACACCTCTTACCTGCTCGGCTGGCTGGCCGGCTACTTCGCCGCCGATGGATGTGTCGCCGAGGACGGCGACGCCATCCTCAACTCCGCCGACATCGAGGACCTGGAGTACGTGCGGCGGCTCTGCACGCGGCTGGGCATCGGCACGTTCGGCATCGCGAAGCAGAACCGGGTGGGTATCGACGGCGTCCCGAGCGACATCTTCAACCTGCGGTTCATGACCAAGGGGCTGCCCGAGTCCTTCTTCCTCATCGCTCAGCACCGTGAACGACACCTGGCGAGGGACAAGAAGTACGAGCGCAAGAACTGGGTGGTCCAGTCGGTCGAGTGGAGCGACCGGATCGAAGAGGTCTTCTGCGCCGAGGTGCCAGGCACGCACGCCTTCACGCTCGAGGACAACCTGCTCACCGGCAACTGCTTCGGGTGTGGGGTCGGTGGCGACGTCATCCGGTTCGTGCAGGAGATCGACCACCTCTCCTTCGCCGAGGCGGTGGAGCTGCTCGCCGGCCGGGCCGGGGTGCAGCTGCAGTACGAGGACGACGGCGGCCGGGCCACTGCCGGCCCGGACCGCGCGCACGCCGGCCAGCGGGCCCGGCTGGTGGCGGCCAACACCGCCGCCGCGGAGTTCTACGCGAGCCAGCTGATGACGCCGGAGGCCGCACCGGCCCGGTCGTTCCTCGCCGACCGCGGCTTCGACCGGCAGGTGGCCCTGGACTTCAACTGCGGCTACGCCCCCGGTGGCTGGGACACCCTGACCCGGCACCTGCGCGGCCTCGGCTACACCCAGAGCGAGCTGGTCACCGGCGGGCTGGCCAAGGAGTCCTCCCGCGGCACGCTGATCGACCGGTTCCACCGCCGGCTGCTCTGGCCGATCCGCGACCTGACCGGCGACGTCATCGGCTTCGGTGCCCGCAAGCTGATGGACGACGACCCCGGCCCCAAGTACCTGAACACCCCGGAGACCCCGCTCTACAAGAAGAGCTCGGTGCTCTACGGCGTGGAGCGGGCCAAGCGCGACATCGCCCGCAACCACCAGGCCGTCGTCGTCGAGGGCTACACCGACGTGATGGCCTGCCACGTCGCCGGGGTGACCACGGCGGTGGCCTCCTGTGGCACCGCGTTCGGGCCCGAGCACATCAACGTGCTGCGCCGGCTGCTGATGGACCAGGACGAGTTCCGCGGGGAGGTCGTCTACACCTTCGACGGCGACGCGGCCGGCCAGGCGGCGGCGATGAAGTCGTTCAAGGAGGACCAGCGCTTCGTCGCGCAGACCTTCGTCGCCGTCGAGCAGGAGGGTCGCGACCCGTGCGAGCTGCGCCAGGCGCACGGGGACGCCGCCGTCCGTGACCTGATCGGCCGGCGCACGCCACTGATCGAGTTCGTGCTGCGAACGCATCTGGCCGAGTACGACCTGGACACCGTCGAGGGCCGGGTGGCTGCCCTGGACAAGACGGCGCCGCTGCTCGCCCAGATCAAGGACCACGCGCTGCGCCCGGCGTACGCCCGCCGGCTGGCCGGCTTGCTCGGCCTGCCCGACGAGACCGAGGTCGTGGCCCGGGTGCGCCAGCTGGCCGGGGAGAACGGCGGCGAGCGCCCGAGGTCCCGCCCGCGCACGCCGCAGCGGACGCCGGACGACGCCGCGATCGAGGTGGAGCGCGAGGCGGTGAAGGCCGCGCTGCAGTGCCCGGAGATCGCCGGGCCGCAGTTCGACGCGGTGGAGCCGAGCTCCTACACGCACCCGGACTACGCGGCGGTCGCTGCGGCGGTGTCGGCCGCCGGGGGAGCGGCGGGGGCGACGACGACCGGAGCGGCGTGGCTGGAGGAGGTGACGGCGCACTGCGACCGGGACACCGCGAAGGCGATGCTGACCGCGCTGGCCGTCGAGCCGCTGCACGCGGTGGGGGAGAACGACCCGACCTACGTGAACGCGCTGATGGCCCGGCTGCACGAGATGGCCACCGTCCGGGAGATCGCCGCGCTCAAGGGCAAGCTGCAGCGCACCAACCCGATCGAGGCGCAGGACGAGTACATGCGGGCCTTCAAGAAGCTGATGGACCTCGAGCAGCTGGCCATCTCGCTGCGCAAGCGCGCGTCCGGCGGGCTGACCCCGTGAGCCTGATCGAGCGCGTGCGCGGGAGGTTCGCCCGCCCGCCGGAGCCGGTGCGCGCGGCGCTCGACGTGGAGGCTGAGGAGCGGGCGCTGGCGTGGGGAGAGCGGGTCGACGGGGGCTGGACCGTGGCCACCTCGCGCGGCCTGCGCGTCGTCCCGGCCGACTCGGGCGAGACCTCGACCCTGCTGGCGTGGCATGAGATCGGCACCGCACGGTGGAGCGCAGCCGGCGCGGGAGGCACGTTCATGGTGACGCCGCTGGTCGAGGTGGAACCGGGGGTGCAGGCCCGCCAGGCGCCGCAGCGGCACGTGCTGCGCGAGGCCGGCGGGCTGCCCGGCGTGCTGCGCACCCGGGTCGACCGCACCGTGGTGACCAGCCAGCGGCACCCGCTGCCCACGGGGGGAGGGGTGCTGCTGGTGGCCCGCCGGGTGCCCGGTCAGGCGGCGCGGGAGTGGACCGTGGTCTTCGACGACGACGCCGACCGGGACGACCCGGTGGCCCGCCAGGTCGCCCGCGACCGCCTGGCCGCGGCGGTGGACGCCGACGACCCGAGCCGCTGACCCGAGGTCAGTTGCTGCCGGTCTCGTTGCCCAGCCGGTTCCTCACCGAGTCGACGGCGGCATCGGCGCGTGCCTGGGCGACTCCGGCGGCGGTCTGCAGGCGCGGGTCGTCCTTGGCGTGGTTGTAGACGCGGCGGATCTGCTCGTAGCGCTCACGGCCGGCCTTGGCACCGAGGACGTAACCGGCACCGAAGCCGGCGAGGAAGGACAGCTTGGCCACGGGGGACCTCCTGGGTTGGGGCGGAAGTGATCACGCTACCGGCCCAGCGGTGTTCCGACCCGTCGAGCTCAGGAGGTCGGGTTCAGCTCGCGCGGGCGGTCCGCGGCGTAGGCGATCCGGTCGCGCCCGGCCCGCTTGGCCTCGTACAGCGCCCGGTCGGCGGCGCTGAGCAGGGAGAGGACCGCGTCGACCGGGCTGTGGCCAGGCGGCGGCTCCGAGGTGACCACCCCGATGCTGACGGTGACCGGAGGTAGGTCGGGCACCGACAGATCGCGCACGGCGGTGAGAAGGCGTTCCGCGGCCCGCGCGACCTCGTCCGGGCCGGGGAAGTGGGCGACCCAGCCCAGCTCCTCCCCGCCGAGGCGCACGAGCAGGTCGTCGGCGCGGGCGCCCCGGGTCATCGCGCCGGCGACCTCGGTCAGCACCCGGTCGCCGACGGCGTGCCCATGGGTGTCGTTCACCGTCTTGAAGTGGTCGAGGTCCAGCACCATCACGGTCACCCGTTCACCGGCTGCTGCGGCGGCGGCCAGGATGGAGCCGGCGCGGGCCTCGATGCCGCGGCGGTTGGACAGCCCGGTCAGCGGGTCGGTCACGGCCAGGGTGCGGGCCAGATCGCGGGCGGCCTGCATGCGGCGCACCAGGATGGTGACGACGGTGATGGGGGCCAGCACCATGACGGCCATCGTCAGCGCGGAGTAGACCCGCAGCAGCGGCGGGGTGGGCAGCGTCAGGCTGATCGCGACCACGCCTGTCACCGCGACGGCCGTGGTGACGACCACCGCCCAGCTCCGGAGCAGCATCGCGGCGGCCACGGGCACCACCACCAGCGCCGCAGCACACAGCCAGCGGATGGTGAGCTCCTCCTGGCAGAGACCCTCGATGATCATGATCGTGCTGGCCGCGCCGATGATGACGGCGCCGTCCCGGGGCCCCAGCCGACGACGGATCGCCACGTAGCCGGCCATGCACCCCCAGATCGAAGCGCCCAGAGCGGCGAGCCGAGCATCGGCGTGCGCGCCGACCGACCGCTGGAAGCCGCTGACCACGAACAGCGGGATGCTGCCGGTCAGGCAGATGGCGAGGAGCGTGACGGCGCGCCACTCGATGTGGCGGCCTACGCCCGCCACCGCCCGCTCACCCAGCTCCCTCATGCACACAGCGTCGGCAGCGGTCACGCCCGGCTTGATCGCCCTCACCCGGTCGGGTGGCGGGGACGCGACCCGCCGGGAGCCACCCCCGGCCCGGGACCGACCCGGGCGTGAGGTAATCTCTGTGGGCGCGCGGGCACCACCCGCCGATCCCCCGTAGCTCAATTGGCAGAGCATGCGACTGTTAATCGCAGGGTTATAGGTTCAAGTCCTATCGGGGGAGCAAGTCAAGGCCCTGACCAGCCAATCCGCCGGTCAGGGCCTTCTCTCTTCCCACGGTGCGGGCACCCTGACACCCTTTAGGCACTCAGTATCGAGGGCCGGAGGTGCCCGTGGGACGTCCACCGCTGCCGCTGGGCACCAGCGGCACGATCTTGTTCGCCACCATGCCCAACGGCCGGGTCAAGGCCCGGGTGAAGTTCCGCGACTTCGACGGTGAGGTGCGGCTGGTCTCTAAGACCGCCGCCTCCCGGGCCGCCGCCGAGCGGGCGCTGAAGATCGAGCTGACCGGCCGCCGCGCGCCCGGCGGGACCGGCGCGCTGACCGCCGGTACCCGGGTGTCGGCGCTGGCCGACGCCTGGCTGGCCGCCGACCACGGCTGGTCCACCGGTACCGAACGCACCTACCGCTCGACCGTGCGCGCTCAGGTCATCCCGGCCTTCGGCCGGCTGTGCCTGCGGGAGGTGACGCCCGGCACCGTCAGCCGGGCGCTGGCCACGATCGCCTCGACGAGTGGCCCCGGCGCGGGCCAAGACCGCCCGGGCGTGCCTGTCGGGGATGTTCGCCATGGCCATCGCGGACGGCGCCGTGATGGCCAACCCGGTCCGCGACGCGGCCACCCGGCTGAACACCAGCGCGAAGAAGGCGCCGCGGGCGCTGACGGTGGAGGACACCAAGCGGCTGGTCGAGCTCTTCCACGTCAGCCCGCGCGCCACCGAGCTCGACCTCGCCGACCTGGTCGACTGGATGCTGGCCACCGGCGCCCGGATCGGCGAGGTGCTGGCCCTGCGCATCGGACAGACCGCCGGCCGGCCGTTGCTGGACCTGGACGCCGGCACCTGGGAGGTCAACGGCACCGCTGTGCGGATTCCCAAGCGGGGGATGGGCGTCCAGCCGCGGACCAAGACGGCCGCCGGCTGGCGGATCATCGCCGTCCCGGCCTTCGCCGTCGACATGGTGCGCCGTCGGCTCGAGTCGCCCCACCGGCCGGACACCGAGCTGGTGTTCCCGACTCCCGTGACCGGCACTCTGCGCGACCCGACGAACGTCTCCACCGACATGCGCCAGCTGCTGGACTCCTTCGAGTGCGACGTCTGCAACGGCACCGGCTTCCAGCCGGCGACAAACCGGACCGCGGCCGGCCGCCCGGTCCGCTGCGCCGAAGGACCCTGGTCGTGGGTCACCTCGCACACCTTCCGCAAGACCGTCGCCACTCGGCTGGACGAGGCTGGCTTCACCCCACGCCAGGTCGCCGACCAACTCGGCCACGCCAACCCGTCGATGACTCTGGACGTCTACTTCGGCCGCCAGGTGGTCAGCGCCGAAGCCGCTCGGGTGTTGGGGCGGTGACGCAGGCGCTGGACCGTGATTCGTCGCTCTTCGGCCAGTAGAGGCTGGTTCAGCGCGACGGCGACCTTGGTCCGCCACCACGATCGCGCTCCGTCTCCTTTTGAGGACCCGGCGACTGACGCGGACGCCGGCCGGCCCCCGGCTCGTCACTCGCAAGCGTCGTTAGCGCATGCCATCATCGCCTGTCGAGTTGCCAGTATCGGAGGGTGGATATGGATAGCGGGGATCCGGCCGGTCTACGGCTTGAGATGCTAAAGGCTCACTTGGAGCGCAGTGATACGTCTATCCGCGCCTATGACGACCACCTATATAAGATCAAGGGGTTCGCAGTTACAGCTTGCAGTGCTGCAACGCTGTTCGCCCTGCAACAAAAACAAGCAGCCATGTTTATCGTCGCCGCCTTGGCGGCGGTTGGTTTTTGGATACTCGATGCGAATACCAAGACCATCCAGCGCAAGTTCATCGATAGATCGGAGTCGATCGAGAAATTCTTCCGGGACGCGGATCTAGATCACTCGGCTGCGGACGAGGCCTTAAGGCAGATGCGACAGCTGCTTACGATCCCCGAAGCCTTCGCGGCATCCGGAGGAGGTTCCAGATTCGCTGCACTCGCCAAGGAAATGAGAAGGCCTGGGACATACTACCTATATGTCTCGATCGTCGTCCTAGTTGCCGGTATCGCAACAGTGATTGAGCTGGCGAAGTAGCTATGGCCACAGTGCCCTGGGGACCGGTTAGGTCGGCAGACCATAGCCCGCTGGGACCCTCATGAATATGGACCTCTTAGTGTCGCAACTGCCCGGCTTGGTCGTCGGCATCATCAGCGGTCTTATAAGCGGTCTCGTAAGCGGGCTGTGGGTGGCCAAAGTCCTTGAGCGGCGGGAACAGCAACGCCAGGTGCGCAAGGTAGCTGCCGACATCACCCTCAACTGGGAGCCCGTGCCCGGCCAGCAGGGAGGCTACGTGCTTGGCGGAGGGCGGTTCGTCGTCGCCAACCGTAGTGACTGGCCCGTGCGGAGGGTCATCGTCACCGCGCCGCCGCCCATCACCATGCTGGCCGTTCCGCACCTCGGCCCGGGCAGCGAGAGGAGCCAAGTCATCCCACCTGCGTCGCTGCGAGCAGCGGAGGTGGACGACATGCAGATCGCGGTACAGCTCGAGGACGTCCGGGGGAAAACGTGGCGGTGGGTTCCGCGCACGGGGGACCTCTCGCCGATCCCTGAACCGATTCCGCTGCAAAGCCGGGCGGTCCAGGGGCTCGACAAGCGGTCGCGTCTGTTTCACCGACTTCTGTCGAAGCTGCCGCCGCGGGTCCGCAACTGGCTTTGGGGCTACGACCCGGCCGGCTAGCCGCGGCCTTGGTGGCGACCGCAATTGCGTCGCAGGCTCGCCACACCGCTGCGGCCGACACCGAGCTGGTTCCCCCCGACGTTGTCGGTCCGTTGCACTAAGGCGCCCCGGTCCTCGACCACCTCGCGCTACCTGCCGCAAGACCGTTGCCACCCGGCTGGATAAGCCGGCCTCACTCCGCGCCGATCACCAACCAGCTCGGCCACCCGAACCCAGCACACCGTGTGAACTTCCGTGTCCGCGACCTGGCTCCCTCTCCGCGCAACTGCGCGCAGAGGGAGCCGAAGTGGCCGAGAAAACCCCGCGACATGGCTGGCGTCGGTCCCAGCGTCCGTGTCGGCGGCCCTGAGGGAAATCGGTTAAGCTGTGACAGCCCAGCTGACGTGTCTTTCGCAGGCACTGAAGTGTTGGGGGAAAGTTCGATCGGCTCAACGGGAGTCGTGTAACGCTGCCGCGACCTTGGTCTCCCACCACCGGTCGCACTCCGCCTCCTCGTAGAGGACCCGGCGACCGACCTTGATCCCCATAGGCCCGATGCCGATGTGGCGCCAGTACCTGACAGTTGCCGGGCTGGTGCGAAAGCGTGCGGCGACTTCTTCAGTGGTCAGCAGACGAGCAGTCATGACACGTCCTCGGACGACGACGGGTGGAGCTGGTCGTCCTCAAGAGGCGCTGAGGCCGTTCGATTGCTGCCAGCGGCGTTGGGGTGACATAGCCGTGCACGTTCGCGGGGCCATGTCACCTCAACCGTCACCCCCGCGAACGCGGCCATTCCCGCCGGCTGACGTTCACGTCGGGTCCAAGTCCGAGGCTTCAGCGCTGCGCGGCTGCGAGGACGTCCTGCGCGGCGCCGGCGATGGCGAGCAGGTGCCGGTCGTAGACGGCGCCGCTGTCCAGCTGCTGGGCGAGCGTGCGCAGCAGTTCGACCGAGGGGAGCTGGCGGGGCAGGTGCGGCGGAGGCTGCTCAGTCGGCACGGCGACCACTCGCTCGACGATCTCGACTGCGGATCGGCCGGAGGCCGCAGCCCGCTTCTGTTCCCAAGCCCGCTTCCGACAGGTCGCTGAGCACCACTTAGGGATCGGACCGCTCGCCCGCGGGGTGATCGGTCCGTTGCACCAGCCGCAGTCGGTCGTGGCTGCCCGCCGCGCGCTGCCGGGACCGGGACTTGACCCCTGATCGTGGACACGCTGAATCCGGGCCCGGCCTGGAGGAAGCGAGAAGATCAGACGGTGGCGAGGAAGACGTACTCCGAGGAGTTCCGCCGGGATGCAGTGGAGCTGTACCGGT
>NZ_JAAKGN010000059.1:0-27503 GCF_011039295.1 Modestobacter sp. KNN46-3
GTGCAGGTCAGGGGCCGGTCGATGAGCGTGGCCGCCCCTGTGACGCAGACGTCTGCGGGCCAGGTACGGCGATCCGCCCGGGACCAGCGATTGCGGCATCCAGACTGAGCCCCTTGGCATAGGGCAAAGTCGCAGGTCAGCGGTGCGCCGCGCGCCCAGATTGCGTCATAGCGGTGGTCGCGCACGTACTGCAACCGGTACTGCAACGCCGCCGGGAGTGCGCCGCCTTCAGTTGACTCGCCGCGCGGGCGCCGCCACGTCACCTCCGGTAGGCGTCTCGGCGGTGGGCCACGTCGACCACGGTCACCGCTCGGCTCTGGTCGTCGATTCGGTAGATGACGCGGTAGGTGCCACGGCGCGCGCTGTGTCGATCGTCCAGGGGAGGGCGGAGCTGCTTGCCGACCCGGTAGGGGCTGTCGAGCAGCGGCCCGACGATGAACTCGTAGGCAGCGGTCGCGACCGCTTCGGGCAAGTGCTCGGTGAGTTGACGGCGAGCGGTGGGGGTGATGGCCAGGACATAGCGGTCCTGGTCCGCGGTCATGGAGTGGCGCGACGGCGCTGCATGGCGGCGTCGAGATCCTCCACCGTCTCGGCATCACCGTGGGCGAGTTCGGCGTCGGAGGCGTGCAGTCTGCGCATGGCGTCGGCGTCGGCAAGGATCTCGATCGTCTCTTCGAGCGACTCGAGGTCCTCGGTCGCCAGGAGAACAGCGGACGGCTTGCCGTGCACGGTCACGTAGACCCGCTCGTGCTGGCCACTGACCTGGGCGACCAGTCTGGAGAAGTGCGCCTTCGCGTCCGCGAGCGAGAACGTCGTCATGGTCAAAAGTATGACTACATGAGTAGGAGTCGTCCAGAGCTTGCCGGGGAGGACTACGCCCAGCCGCACCGGCTGCGTCGCTCGGACTCGCCGATCTCGCACTGCAACCGGTACTGCAACGCAGTTCGCCCGGCCACGGATCTGCGTGGACGAACGCGGACGTCGTGCCCCTGTCACAAGCGGAAATGGCACGCCAGGGGACGTCGACGGACTGTCCGCCGAGAGCTGGGGGTCATGGGGTCGCAGGTTCAGTTCCTGTCAGCCCGACAGGCGGAGGTGCAGGTCAGGGGCCGTTTCCGGGAGACCGGGAGCGGCCCCGACTGTTGTCCGGTCGGGTTTGACCACCATCAGCCGACCCTGAGTTGGTCAGGACGGTGCCCAGGGTGGTGACGGCATCCCGCGAGACGTCGGGGGAGACGTGTCCGTAGACGTCGCCGGTGATGGCGATCGAGGAGTGGCCGAGGATGTCCGAGACCACCTTGAGGGGAACCCCGTGGGTGAGCATCACGCTGGCGGCTGAGTGGCGCAGGGTGTGGAGGCCGGCGTCGGTCAGACCGGCTCGTGCGGCTGCGACCTTGAACGCCCGCAGGGCGTTGTGTGGGTCGCAGGGCTCTCCGGTCTCGGTGGTGATTACGCGGCCGGTCTCCCGCCATGCCGAACCTGCGTGCAGCCGCTCCGCGGCCTGCGCGCGCTGCACGTTCCGCAGGAGGTGTTCGGCGGGCGCGGAGATCGGCACGAACCAGCTGGACTTGGCCGTCTTGGGCTCGGTGACGACCAGGACGCCGTTGATGCGCGCCAGGGTTCCCCGCACGCGCAGCGTCCCTCGGTCCAGGTCGACGTCAACCCATCGAAGCGCGAGCGCTTCGCCACGGCGCAGCCCGGTGTGGACGAGCAGTTCGAACAGGGGCGCGTACCGGGAGCTCCGAGCCCGGCAACGGCGATGGCGATGGCGGCGAGGCCCTGCGGCTGAAGGGACAACTGGGGGCCGACCGTCGCTCGCCGGCCCTGCGCACAGCGAACCGGGCCGCCCGTGCTGCACCGGCGTTCTGATGCTGCCGCGAGGACGTGGCAGCTGCCGGAGCTGTGCCGGCCAGGTCGGGGACGTGTCGGTGTCGGTGGCCCGGGTAGTCGCGGCGCATGAGCTTGACCAAGGGCAGTGGGCCGTTCGGGGAGCATCCGGCAGGAAGGTTCAACTTCGATCCTCACGCCCCCGAGCAGGTGCTGTACCTGGAGAGCTCGCCGCGGCGGGTCCGGGTCATCCTGGGCGGGACGGCGGTCGCCGACAGCACCGACGTGCACCTCCTGCATCCGCCGGGCCGGACGCCGACGTACCTGTTCCCGCGCGAGGACGTGCGCACGGACCTGTTCGAGCCGAGCGAGCGGCGGCGGTCCGACCCCGGGATGGGGGACGGCAGGTACTGGACGGTGCAGGTGGGCCAGCGGCGGGCGGTGAACGCGGCCTACTCGTGGGAGCACCCGCCGCCCACCGCGGCGGGGATCACCGGCCTGATCGCCTTCGACTGGGACTCGATGGACGGGGTGTTCGAGGAGGACGAGGAGGTCTTCGTCCACCCCCGAGACCCCTATACCCGTATCGACGTCCTGCGCAGCTCCCGTCGGGTGCGGGTGAGCGTCGACGGCACCATCGTCGCTGACTCCACCGCGCCGCGGATGCTCTGCGAGAGCGGCCTGCCCGTGCGGTGGTACCTGCCGCGCGAGGACGTGCGCACTGACCTGCTCGAGCCCAGCTGCACCACCACCCGCTGCCCGTACAAGGGGATCGCGCACTACTGGTCGCTCCGCCTGGGGAAGAGGTCCGAGAAGGACCTGGCGTGGACCTATCCCGACCCCTTCCACGACGCCGAGGCCGTCCGCGGGCTGTTGTGTTTCCCCGGCGAGCGGGTGGAAGTCGAGGTGGAGGACGTGGAGGGCGGTTGAGGCTCCTGCGGGCGGGTAGCTGGTCGCCATGTCCCTCCTCAACCGTTCAACCAAGCGCCCGTCTCTGGCGGCGAACGTCGGTCGCGGCGTGCTGGCCGGTGTGGCCGGCAGCCTCGTGATGACCGCGTGGCAGAAGCTGGTCGAGATGCCCATCTCCGAACGTGGGGACAGCTACGGCCCGGCGGACCTTACCGAGAGACTGCTGCCGGTGAAGCCCCGCAGCGATGCGGGGAGGAAACGGCTCAACTACGCCACCCACACCTCGCTGGGCGCGATGTGGGGTGCCGCCTACGGGGTGGCGGCCCACTTGGGCCTGCGCGGCGCGCGGGGCGCGGGGGCGACGTTCGGCGCCATCTACACCCAGGACCTAGTCATGATCACAGCCCTCGGGCTGGGCAAGCCGTGGACGTGGTCGCGCAAGGATTGGACCATTGACGTCCTGGACAAGGCCGTGAACATCGCCGCCACCAGCGCGATCTTCGACCGCGCCCTCGACCCTCGCGTGAGGCCATAGCGCCCGGCCCGTCACAGCGCGCCGCCGGGGCAGCCGTGCAGCCGACGGGAAGTTCGTCAGCACGGTGAACTCCTTGGCCACTACGCCCGTGGGGTAGCACGGAGCCCACTCGACGGGATCACGACGGCGTGACCACGTCGAGTGGCTCCGGAACTACACCCGATGCGTGGGCCTCGCACGTCCTGCTCATCGCCCCGGGTGCAGGCGAGTCGAGCGCCGAACTGGCGCCGCTGCTGACTGCCCTCAAGCAGCAGCCCTCGCGCAGCGCGGTGGCTGTGGTGGTGGCCAACGCACCCGCCCGAGCCGACGACGTCCGATGGCAGCTGACCATCGACGACGCCGGCGTTCTCCGCATCCCCGCGCTCGATCTCGAGCTCCGTGCCCACCAGCTCCCGGCCGAGGAGGCCGCCTCACCGGCGCAGATGCTCGTGCTGGCCGCCGTCACCGAGGACCGTCCCGTCCCGCCAGCCCATGGGGACGAGCCCTGGGACCGGCACTCAGACGCCTGCGGCGGTCTTCGGGTCGACGCGGCCGAGCCGTCGCGGCAGCCGCTACTCGGACCCGATGTAGCCGACGACGAGCCGGCGGCACGCCTGGCCCATCCATCCACGGAGACGGCCGACTCGGTCCTGCCGTTGCCTGCGCAGTCATACCTGGATCGCGCCGCGACCACCGAGCCCGACTTGCGCGCGTTGGCCCCTGCCACCGACGAGCGGGTCCGTCGCGAGGTCGAGAGCGCCGATCCCGACCTGGACAGCGACCTGGCGGAGTGGGCCGATCCCTCGTCACCGCGGCCGAAGTTGACGTTGCTTGATCCGGTCGAGGTCCGGGCCCAGGGCTCGCTGCCCGAACGCAATCCGCGTCGGCAGTTTTACACCGAGATCGTCGCCTACCTGGCGACCCGGCCGGGCGGCGTGACCAGCGAGCGCTACGCCACTGCGCTCTGGCCCGACGAACCGGACGTCGTCGGCGAGACCCGAGGTCTCACAGGCGAGGAGTCAACCGAACCTTGGGCAGTCCCGATCGCGTCCCATGCCGTGAATAGTCAGTTCTCGACTCAGGGGTTGCCCGTTCTAAGGGGTCTTGCGGGGCGGGTGCTTTCGCCCCCGCCCCGCAACCGCAGCACGGTTCAGCTGTGAAGGCAGTCGCCCGACCTCCTCTCGTTCGAGGCGGCCCGGGGGAGGGCCTTGGGGTCTCAGAGGGACGGAGCCGGCGGCAGGTCCAAGTCGGTCTGCACCAGGTGGTTGAAGTAGTTGGTGAACAGGTTCAGTGCGACGTGGACCGACGTCTCGGTGAGCTCGGCGTCGGTCCAGCCGGCATCGAGCGCTGCCTGCCAGGTGCTGTCCTGGACGGAGCCGATGCTGCCGGTCTGCTCGCGGACCAGAGTGAGGAGCGCACCCAGCTTCGGGTCCTCGACCTGTCCGCGGCGGATGTCGATCGTCTCCTGCTCGCTGAGCCCGGCCGCCTTACCCCCGGCGGTGTGCGCGGCCTGGCAGTAGGAGCACTCGTCGACGTTCGCCACCGCCAATGCGATGGCCTCACGGGTCCGGCCGTCGAACGTGCCGGTGTCCTGCATGACCTGCTGGATCGCGACATAGGTCTGCAGGACGGCGGGGGAGTGTGCCATCGCGCCGTGGATGTTGAGGACCTTGCCGAACTTGGCCTCGAGCGCCTTGAGCGCGTCGCGGCTGCCCTCCGGGGCGGAGTCGACGGTGTGGACGGGGATGCGGGTCATTGGCGTTCCTTTCATCGGGGTGGACGACGAGCTAGCGTCGGTCAGGCCAGCGTCGCGGGGTGCGTGGCTGTGCCCGGATGGCCACCTGGGTTGCCGTGTCCGGGGCTGGAGCGTCAGGCGGCGAGTGCCTGCACCGTTTCCTCGGTGGTCAGGACGGCGCCGGCGATGTACCGGAAGTTGGTCAGCGCGGCGGCGTATCCGTCGCCCATCTCAGGGTGCTGGGCGGCAGCGGTGGCGTCGGAGACGACGGCTACCTCGAACCCCTGCTCCAGCAGTTCGCGCAGGTGGCTCTCGATGCACAGGTTCGCCGACATGCCGGCGAGGACGACCTTGGTGATGCCGCGCTTGCGCAGTTGCAGCACGAGGTCGTTCTGCTCGGGTCCGTACACCTTGTGCGGGCTGCAGACGACGGTCTTCCCGTCCTCCAGGAAGGGCTTGTACTGCTCGAGCCAGTCGGCGCCCGAGCCGGTGAAGCCCTGCATCTGCAGCGGGCCGGGGCGGTCGAACATGCCGATCTCGTGCATCTTCTGCTCCAGCGTGCCGCCGAACTCCCACTTGTGGTCATGGGGGAAGTAGTAGTGCGGGCTGACGAAGACCGGCGTGCCGGCCTGCTTTGCGGCGATGAGCAGCTGTTCGATGTGCTCTACGGTGCCGTTCTCCTCGACGTTCTTGCCGACCAGCTCCCACGTGACGCCTTCGGGGCTGAGGAAGTCGTTCTGTGGATCGGTCAGAACCAGTGCGGTGTCACCGGCGGTGAGCTGCATGGGGGCCTCCAGGTCGGATCAGGGTGGAACTCCGGTGCCGGGGCCATGCCCGGAGGCGAGATGTTGAGGCGTCAACTGTCATCCCGGATGCCAAGTCGACTGACGGTGAGTCCCCCCGCGACTGGCTCGCCGCAAACCTGTCTCAGCCCGCATCCCCGGGACCATGCGGTCACCGGTCGGCTGACGCCGCAGCCTGCGCGGCGGCTGCGTCTCCGCGGACGGGGGGAGCGGGTGGCCGTGCTCACTGCCCGGACATGGGGAGGAACCACGCGGCGAAGGCCAGAGCCCAGACCATGTGGGCCACCGCCAATGACAGGGGGGAGCTGTTCCGGTTCATCACCGGTGCCAGCCACGGCATGATCAGGTATTGGTAGGAGGCCCAGTGCACGACGGCGTATCCGAGGATGAGCAGGATCTGGAGCAGGGCCGGCCACTGGTCGACGTGTTCGGCGATGGCCACCCCGTACAGCCAGCCCATGAAGGCCGAGGCGAGCGCATGCAGGGCCATACCGACGAGGAAGCCGCCGAGCAGGAACCGCCCGGTGTCGACTCGCGGCCCCAGCAGCATGGAGGCGATGAGATTCGGTGGTCGCCAGAAGCCCTTGCCCCTCAGTGCTGCCTCGAGCATCTTCTCGATGCTCATGACAGCGCCGGCGACGAGCCCGGCGATCGTGGCTGTCAGGACCATGGCGCGTGGGGCCGTAGGGACGTCGCTCGGCAGGGGGTGGGCTCGCTCATCGGGACACCAGGCTCTCCACGGCCCGTGCCGTGCGCGCCTGTGGCGTGCGCAGGGACGGTCGCTGCCGGACGAGCAACCGACCGGTCCGGACCTGTGCGCGCCACTTGGTGCGGTCGCCGTGGCGCCAGACATGTAGGTCGACCGTGGCGTCGCCGATGCGCAGCCGCCGGAGGTTGAGTTCTGGGAGCCAGTCGGGCAGTCGGGGGTCGAGCAGCAGCAGGTGTGCCGGGGCCACCGGCCGGACCCCGAGCAGCGCCTGGATCATGAGCACGGTTCCGCTGGCCGACCAGGACTGCGGAGCGTTGGCCTGGGGATAGACGCCCGGGTGGGGATGGTCGTCGTCCCGGGTGAGCCCGCCGACGGCCTCGGGGATCCGGTTGGCGGTGAAGAGCTCGGCCGTGTCGAACAGTCCCCGTGCCAGTCCGTGGAGCTGCTCCCAGCAGCCGTAGCGACCGAAGCCGGCGGCGATGGTGCCCTGTTCGACGGCCCAGACGCTACCGAGGTGGTAACTGAACGGGTTGTAGGCGGGGTTGTCGGTGGACAAGGTGCGGATGCCCCAGCCGGAGAACATGTCGGGCTGCATGAGCCGGGCAGCCACCCGCTGTCCCTGTTCCGGGGTGGCGACGCCGGTGAGGAGCATGTGCCCGGCGTTGCTCGTCACGGGAGTCAGCGGCCGGCCGTCGGAGTCGAGGCCCAGTGCATAGATGCCGGCGTCCTCCAGCCAGAGCCGGTCGTTGATCCGCTGACGCAGCCGGGCGGCCTGCGCCAGCAGCCGGCGGGCGTACAACCGGTCCCCGGCCGCCACCAGGACGGGAACGATGTTGCGCAGCGCGGAGTACCAGTAGCCCTGGAGCTCGCAGGTGATCAGCGGGTCGGACTGCACCTGCCCTTCGGCGTCGACGATGGCGTTGGGTGCGTCCTTCCAGCCCTGGTTGCGCACCCCCTTCGGCGAGCGGCGGCGGTACTCCAGCAGGCCGTCGCGGTCGAGGTCGCCGTAGCGGTCGAGCCAGGTCAGGGCTCGGCGGGCGGCCGGCAGCAGTTGGAGGGCTGTGTCGCGGTCGCCGGTCCAGGCGTAGTACTGGCCGAGCATGGCGACGTAGTCGACCGGGGTGGCGTAGTCGCCGTAGTACCGGTCGAAGGGGTTGTCGCCTCGCGCGGAGGCGGGGGCGTCGCCGGCCTGGTGGATCATGGCGCCGGGTTCCTCGTCGCGCCAGTCGTCGATGCGCTCGCCCTGCAGGGCGGCGTTGACCCGGAGGGCGTCGCGCAGCGGGCTGCGCAGCGCCAGCAGCGCCTGCCAGCCGGTGGTGAGGGTGTCGCGGCCGAAGAACTGGTCGTAGAGCGGAACCCCGGCGATGAGCGCGTTCGGCCCCTCCTCGAGACCGAGCGGCAGGCTGGCCAGGTCGGCCACCGCGGTGTCCCAGGTGCGCTGGACCGTGGCATCGGACGCCTCCAGGAGCGGGGGTTCCTCGCCGAGGCGCCGGCTGACCAGGGCGGCGGTGGACCCGACGGTGAAGGCGCCCGCGCCCGGTCGGTGTTCGCGGCCGTCGACGACCGGGCAGACGGCCACCTCGATGCGGCGCCTGCCGCGGGCCGGCACGGACAGCGGGATGGTCAGGCGGCCGTCGTTCCAGCCTGCGTCCGTCTCGTCGAGGACCTGGACACGCACCGCGCGGTCGAGCTGGTCACTGTCCAGTCGGAGCTCCAGCCGGCGCCGCTCGGGATCCCACGACGCGAGCGCTGGACCGGTGGGGTCGGGTGTGCCGGCGTCGGCCTCGGCAGTGCCGCTGAAGTCCGCCGCCAGGTGCAGACCGAGGACCAGGTGCCGGTCCTGATGGGTGTAGTTGGCGATCTCGGCGCGCAGGCGAAGGCCGTCGCCGACGAAGGCCGAGAGCTCCAGGTGCGCGCCGGTGACCTCGCTGAACACCTCGGTCTCCTGCAGTTCCTGTGACTCGGGCACTTCGGCGTAGCCGAGCAACGCGGCGTGGGACACGTCGCTCCAGGCGAACGGAGTCACCTGCTGGCCGTCGATGCTCCAGCTCAGCCGGGAGAGCATCCGGGTGTTGTGGAAGTAGAAGCCTTCCGCGCCTTCTCCGGTGCACAGGCCGAGCGGGCTGGTGACCAGCAGCGAGCGGTCCCGGTAGGCGAACCGCTGGTGCGGTCGGGTGCGCAGCTCCACCGGTCACCGCCTCCCGCGGCGCAGGGCCGTGACGGTGAGGAGGGCGCCTGCGGCGAGGAGGGCCCGGATGCGCTGCGGATGCTGTTCCAGCACGGTGGTGTAGACGCTGGTGGACTTGGCGCGCTGCCCGAAGCTGCCCTCCACCGCACCCGGTCCGCTGCTGGCGGTGAAGAGGTTGTCGGTGCCGACGTCGGGCCGGTCCGTCTTCTGCTTCTGCACGGTCTTGCCGACCCGCAGCACCAAGGTCGGGGCGGACCGGGGCGCGATCCGGTGCACCATCTCCAGCATCTTGCCGCCCCCGCCGACCACCATCCGCGGCTGCGGGTGGGAGATCGCGTGCAGCACGGCGTCGGCGACGACCCGGGGCTGGTAGATCGGCGGGACCGGCTGGGGGAGGACCCCCATCTTCGACCGGGCGTGCTCGAACAACGGGGTGTTGATCGACGAGGGCAACAGCGTGCTGACCGTGACCGGGCTGCGCTCGTGCTCCAGTTCCATCCGCAGCGACTCGGCGAACCCGAGGATGCCGTGCTTGGCCGCGACGTAGGGCGCCTGCAGCGGGACGGCCTGGACGGCGAGTGCGCTGGCGACGTTGACGATGCCGCCTTGGCCCTGCGGGCGCATCTGGTCCAGCGCGGCCTTCATCCCGTGGATCTGGCCGAGGAGGATCACCTGGATGGCCCGGGTGATCTCTTCGGCGCTCAGCTGGTGGACCTCGCCGTAGACCGCGGTGGCCGCGCAGTTGACCCAGGTGTCGATGCGCCCGAACCGCTCGACGGTCTCGCGGGCCAGCCCCTCGACCTGCGGCCACTCCGCCACATCGGTGGGGCGGACGAACGCCGTGCCGCCGAGCCGGGTCACTTCGGCTTCCAGTGTGCGTAGTGCTTCCTCGTTGCGGGCGGCGAGCACGACGGTGGCGCCGTGTTCGGCAAGGAGAAGTGCGGTCTCGCGGCCGACGCCGGAGGAGGCGCCGGTGACCACGACGACCTGGTCATGTAGCGGGCGGGGCATCGTTCGACCTTTCAGCGGGAGAGATGGACGAGGGAGCCGGCGGGCCGACTCAGGAGGCCAACAGGGCGTAGACCAGGCCGACGACCAGCCCGTACACGACGTGCCCCATGACCAGCCCTGGCGGCGTGGAGGCCCCGTAGTTCTTGGCGAAGAACCCCGGCGGCTCCAGCTCCACCGGAGAGCCGGACGCAGCGGACGGGGCGGTGGTGGCTCCAGCGTGCATCCGCGGGTGCATGGCCGGCAGCATCGCCATCGCCATCCCGGCGATCAAGCCGTGCACGATCCCGAAAAGAGCGCCGACCCACCAGGCGTTGCCCGAGTCCACGTCGAGCCAGGCGAACAGCAACCCGTAGATCGAGCCGATCACCAGGGCGCTCATGACGAACAGGTGCATCATCAGACCGATCGCCTTGGCTTTGCCCCGGTCGCCGGTGAACATCGATCCCTCGATCAGGGCCATGTCCATCCCGGTCTTGCCGGCCTTCTGCATCATGGTCATCATCGCGGTCATCACCACGCCGCCCGCCAGGCCGGCGATCACTGCCGGCCAGAACTCGAAGTCCATGTCGTCCTCCTGAAGAGTCTCGGTGGGTGGGGTCGGGTCGGCGGCTAGCGCGCGGCGCGGGCCTCGACCAGTTCCTTCAGGTTGTGCAGGGAGTGCTCGAGTTCGCGCTCGTTGCGCCGCTCGGCGTAGGCCGAGTCGAACAGCTCACCGACGAGGCCGCCGGGCAGTTCGTAGTCCAGCTCGACGTCCACCCGGCTCCCGCCGTCGGTCTCCTCGACGGTCTGCACCATGCGCAGCAGCCCGCCGCCGGGCGCTTCCGAGGAGTACGAGACTCGCTGTGGCCGCTGCAGCTGGGTGACCTCCCACGTGCTCTCCAGGTTCCGACCGAGCACCCGGAGGGTCTGGACGAACGTGTCGCCCTCCTCGATCGGCTTACGGGGGGTCCCGTGGGTCTCCACGGTGATCGTCGACCAGACGGGCAGCAGGTCGAGGTCGGTGAGCGCCTCGAACACCTGCTCCCCGGAAGCGCTGACCTCGATGCTCTTGTCGATCTTCGCCATTCCGCCACCTCCGCAGCCGCACCCCGTCACTCCCGATGAACGACGGCATCGCGGCCCCTCTGTGGTGGTCGGCGTGCCCCTGCTCGACCCACCGGAACGCAGAATGCGCCCTAGGTGACGTTCACCGGGATGCCTGGGGGAGAAGGTCCCCGCCGAGCAGCGCCTCGAGCCCCGGGACGTCCAGCAGCTCGACCTGCCCGTAGCCGCTCCTGATCAGCCCCGTGCTCGTCAGAGCGCGCATGACCCGGCTCACCGATTGGCGCCGTGCGCCGACCAGGTCGGCGATCACTTCGTGGGTGAGCCGGACGACGAGCTTGCCGGACTCCTGCTCCTGCTGCTCCAGCAGGATGAACGCCACCTGAGCTTCCAGTCGGCGAGTCATCATCACCGCGAGCCGGCGACGGTCCGCGTCCAGCCGTCGGGCGATGGAGGCCATCCAGCGCAGACACAGCGCGGGGAACTGCTGCAGCAGGCGCATCCACTCCTCATCGGATATCTCGATGATCCACGTCCCTCGTGAGGCGACGGCGTCGAAGGGCATCGGCGAGCCGAGCAGAACGGGAATGTCGGCGATGACGCCGCCGCGGCGCACCAGTGCCATGACGACCCGCCCGCCGCTGGGAAGCCGGGCCAGCAGCTCCAGTTCGCCGTCGAGGACCACGAGGACGCGGTCGGTGTGCTGGCCGGCGGCGGCGAGCAGTTGTCCGGCGCGCACTCCTCGGGGGGTGCCGGCTCGGCGGAGGTGGGCGAGCATCTCTCCTTCCAGCAGCGTCAGGTCATGGCGGGCGGACACTCCGCTGATCCAGCGGTCCGGCGGACCGACCGGCATGGCTGCTCCTTCCGTCGGCGGTGCTGCTGATCGTGCCTGTGCGCCGCGCTTGACGCTTCTCGTGCTGACCGGCCGCCGGGGACGGATGCAGAGATCATCGGACGCATGGACGCCGGGACTGTCACCTGGAGTGCAGTCGCCGTTTCCCGGGACGCCCGTCGAGCACCACGCTCTCAAGTCGGCCGGGCCCCGGCCGCTGCCGGGCGGTGCCATCCGTTGAATCGGGGAGGGGCGATGGAGACAAGAAGGCTGGTCACCGAAGCGGTGCGGGCCGGCGCCGAGGAGGCGATGCGGGACGGCGCGGCGATCCGCCCCGACTGCATGGTGCACCGGGTCAACACCGACGTCCGGTCGGGCTACCGGCGTGACGTACTTCCGGCGCGACGCCGACGGCAACGTCCACGAAGAGCAGCAGCGCGCGCCGATCGTCACGTCAGCGCTTACTCGATCGAGACGCCCCGTCTGCTCCTGTTGTCGGCCTCATCGACGCGCCCTGACGGACTGCCCACCAGCAGCGGCCTGGTCGGCAAAGGCTTGATGATCGAAGCTGGGACGTTCCCGGCCTCTACATCTGGCGACGGCAGCGTCTTCGTCACCTCAGGAGTCTCCAACCCGAGCCTGAGCATCCAGGCGATCGCCGCCCGCACCGCCGACCAGTTGATTGCCGCCGCCGCCGCCGGCCGACGAGCCGAACCGTGAGGCACTCTGTTCCAGCAAGGAGCCCCCGCCATGGCCGATGACACCGCGGGGCCGCCCCTCGCCGCCTACGGATTCCTGTCCGACTGCTCGTCCGCTGCACTCATCAGTACCGGTGGCTCGGTGGACTGGTGGTGCCTGCCCCGGTTCGACTCGCCGTCGGTGTTCGGCCGGCTGCTGGATCCCGCCGCGGGCCACTGGCTGCTGGCGCCGAAGGATGAGTACACGGCCGAGCGTGAGTACGTCGAGGACACCCTGGTCCTGCGGACGGTGTTCCGGACGGAGTCGGGCGCTGTCGCGATCACCGACGCGCTGAGCCTGCAGCCGGGCGCGCGGGGGCACGACATCGGGCTTCGCTCGCCGCACGCGCTGCTCCGCCTGGTGGAGGGGCTCGAGGGCGCGGTCACCCTGCAGACGACGGTCTCGCCCCGCTTCGAGTACGGGTTGACCGCGCCGCGCTGGTCGGGCGATCGGGGCTCCTGGTCGGCCCACGTCGGGCCGGTGGCGTTGCGGCTCACCACTCCTGTCGATCTGCACGCTCACGACGGTGACCTGCGCGGTGGGTTCCGGGTGGGGGCGGGGGAGCGGGTTGGCTTCTGCCTCGCGTTCACGTCGCCCTACGAGGACGACGGCGGGCTGGACGCGGAACCCGCGGAGGCGATCGAGGACACGGTGGCGGGCTGGCGGTCCTGGTCGGAGTTGCACCGCGGGTACCAGGGACGACATGTCGCCCAGGTGCGCCGCAGTGCCCTGGTGCTCCAAGGATTGACCTATCAGCGGACCGGTGCGGTGGTGGCGGCGGCGACCACATCACTCCCCGAGGAGCTGGGCGGCAGCCTCAACTGGGATTACCGCTTCGCCTGGCTGCGTGACGTCAGCCTGACCCTGCAGGCGCTGTGGGTCGCAGCCTGCCCGCACGAGGCCAACCGGTTCTTCGACTGGCTGACCGCCGCGGTGGGGCAGGTGGGCGATGCGCCGCTGCAGATCATGTACGGGGTGGAGGGGGAACGCGACCTCACCGAACACACCCTCGACCACCTCGCGGGCTACCGGGACAGCCGGCCGGTGCGGGTGGGCAATGACGCCTGGAAGCAGCGGCAGCTGGACGTGCTCGGGGAGATCCTCTTCGCCGCGCACCTGCTGCGGGAACACGTGACGCCCTTCAGTGAGGCGACTCAGGACCTGTTGATCACCCTGGCCGACCAGGCCGCCCGGGACTGGCAGCAGCCCGACGCCGGGATGTGGGAGTCCCGCGACCAGCCGCGCCAGTACACCTCCTCGAAGGTGATGTGCTGGGTGGCGCTGGACCGCGCCATCGCGCTTGCCGACGACCTTGGCGACCGCGCTCGGCCCGACGAGTGGAAGCGCGCCCGCGAGGAAGTCCGCGAGACGGTGCTGGAGCGAGCATGGAGCGAGTCGGCGGGCGCCTACGCAGGAGCTTTCGGGTCGGACTCGCTGGACGCCTCGGTCTTGATGATGCCGCTCGTCGGCTTCCTGCCGGCCGACGATCCACGAATGCTGGCGACCATTGAGGCCGTCCGTGACCGGTTGACCGACGGATGGCTGGTGCGCCGCTGGGACGGAGACACCGCCGGCTTCCTCATCTGCAGCTTCTGGCTGGTCGAGTGCCTCGCCCTGGCCGGCAAGGTCGAGCAGGCCGAGAGCCGGTTCGACCATCTCCTCGAGTACGGCGGCGAACTGGGCCTGTTCGCTGAGGAGGTCGACCCGGCCAGCGATGAACAGCTGGGCAACTATCCGCAGGCGTTTTCCCACGTCGGTCTGGTCAACGCCGCCTGGCGGCTGACCCAGTGCACATCGAGGCAGGACCTCGATGACGTCCAGTGAACCCGGCGGCGGACCAACGGCGACGTGCTGCTGGTACCCGGCCCCTACAAGAGGAGAAGCATGACCCGATCAAATCGTTCCCGGCCCCAGGTCGTCGTCGTCACCGGCGCCAGCGCCGGACTCGGCCGAGCCATCGTGCACGCCTTCGCCGACCGCGGGGACCGCGTGGCCCTGCTGGCCCGGAACCGGACGGGACTGGAGGCGGCCGCAGAGGAGGTCCGGGCACGCGGCGGTACCGCCCTGGTGGTGGAGGTCGACGTGGCCGACGACGGCCAGGTCGAGTCGGCCGCGCAACGGGTGGAGCAGGAGCTGGGCCCCATCGACGTGTGGGTCAACAACGCCATGGCAGCCGTCTTCTCCCCGTTCCTCGAGGTCAGTCCCGAGGAGTACCGGCGGGGTGTGGAGGTCACCTTCCTCGGCTCGGTCAACGGAGCCCGCGCTGCGCTGCGCCGGATGACCGAGCGCGACACCGGCCACCTGATCCAGATCGGCTCGTCCCTGGCGTTCCGCGGCATCCCACTGCAGTCGGTGTACTGCGCATCCAAACACGCGCTCAACGGCCTGTACGACTCCTTGCGGGCTGAACTGCTGCACGACGGCAGTCGGGTCCAGATCACCTCGGTCCACATGCCGGCGATGAACACCCCGCAGTTCCGGCTGGGGCTGGCCAAGATGCCGCACAAGGCCCAGCCGGTGCCACCGATCTACCAGCCGGAGGTCGCCGCGCGTGCCGTGGTCTGGGCGAGCGAACACCGACGCCGGGAGGTCTGGGTCGGCGCCTCCACCGTCGCGACCATCCTCGGCAGTCGAGTGGCCGGCGGGCTGCTGGACCACTACCTGGGCCGCACCGGCTACTCCTCCCAGCAGACCGACGAGCCCGCCGACCCAGACTCGCCGAACTACCTGTTCTCCCCGGTGCCCGGGGACCACGGCACCCACGGCCCGTTCGACGACCAAGCGCACACCCGCAGCGTCCAGCTACCGGTGAGCCTGCACCGTGGTGCCGTCCTCACCGGCCTGACAGCCCTCGGCGCGGCCGCCGTCGGCCTGGCACGCCGGCACCGGTAGCCAGCAAGGTCGCCATCCGTCGGCCGAGACCTCCCCCTCACGCCACCCGATCACAACACCGCGCCAACCAGCGGGAGGTGAGGACACCTACCTGGGAGGAAGACGAATGCTGAGCTACTCCGGCTTCACCGCGAGGCCGGGCATGGCAGCGTCCAACGGGCGCGGCGCTCGCGCCGCCGATCGGACGCGGCCGGTCCGGGACGTTCCCGCGCTGGACGCCGACCAGATGCGGGAGGTGGACTGGCTCATGGTCGGCGAGCTGCACAGGTGAGCGACCAGAGTGCTCCGCCAGACGAGGGACCCGCCGCGCCGGGGCGGGCACTTCCGCCCGTCGATCGGAGAAGCGCCCGCCTCGCGTGGGGCCGGCTCATCGTGCTCGCGGCCATCGTCCTGGTGGCCGCCGTGGTGGCAGGGCTGATCGGATCACCGGACCCGGAGCAGTTGGCCGCTGACGTCACCGCGATGGGGCCGGCCGCTCCGGCGGCCTTCGTCCTGCTCTACGCGGTGGTCACGCTGGCCCCTCTGCCGAAGAACGTGCTCACGGTGATCGCCGGTCTGCTCTTCGGGCTGGTCGAGGGAACCGTCCTCGTCCTGGTGGGCGCGCTGCTCGGTGCGGTGGCCGCTTTCGGGCTGGGGCGAGGGCTGGGCCGTGACGCCGTCGACCGGATCACCGGCCGCCGGGTCGCCCGCATCGACGCGCTGCTGAGACGTCACGGGTTCCTGGCGGTCCTCGGGGTCAGGCTGGTGCCCGTGTTGCCGTTCACCGCGATCAACTACGCGGCCGGGCTCACCGCGGTGCGCAACCGCGACTACTTCATCGGTACCGCGCTGGGGATCATCCCCGGCACGATCGCCTACGCATCCCTGGGCGCCTACGGCACGACACCGGGGTCGTGGCCCTTCGCCGTCGCCGTCCTCGCGCTCGTCGCGCTCACCGTCGGCGGCGCGGCCACCGCTCACCGGTACCGGCGCAGGAGCGACCCGGCCGTCGGCCGGGACGGACAGCCCTGACTGGGGACGCCGCCCGATCCCGTCTGGCAGGGGCGATCTCGCACGACCGGTCCAGGGGCAGCGGGGTCGGCTGGAGTCGCTGGCCGTGCGGGGACGATGGTGACCGGATCAGAGTCGCCGGACGTCGACCTCGACGGCCTCGAAGGCCTTGCGGGCCGCGATGAGCACCGGGTCCCACACCGGCGCGAACGGCGGCGCGTAGGCAAGGTCCAGGGACAGGATCTGGTCGACGGTCATCTCGTTCCAGATGCAGATGGCCAGGGCGTCGATGCGCTTGGCGGCCGCCTCCCGGCCGACCACCTGCGCGCCGAGCAGCCGCCCGCTGCGTCGTTCGGCGATCATCTTGACCCGGATGGGCCGGGAGCCGGGGAAGTAGCCGGCCTTGGTGGTGGAGTCCACCGAGGCCGTCACGAACGAGTAGCCGGCCGCCAGCGCCTCCTCGCTCGACAGGCCGGTGCGGGCGACCTCGAGGTCGCAGACCTTGGTGATCGCGGTGCCGATCACGCCGGGGAAGGTGGCGTACCCGCCGCCGATGTTGATGCCCGCGACGCGGCCCTGCTTGTTGGCGTGCGTGCCGAGCGCCACCACCATCCGCTGGCCGGAGAGGCGGTGGCGGGATTCGACGCAGTCCCCGGCGGCCCACACGCCCTCGACCTGGGTCCGCATGCGGGCGTCCACCGCGATACCGCCGGACGTGCCGAGCGGGATGCCGGCGTCCTGGGCCAGCCGGATGTTGGGCCGGACGCCGAGCCCGAGCACGACCAGATCGGCGGGCAGCTCCCGGCCGCTCGCTGTCATCACCGCGCGGGCCCGCCCGTCGGGACCGACGTCGATGGCGACGACCGCCTCCGAGAGCAACAGGTCGATGCCCACACCGCGCACCGCGTCGGCGATGAACTCCCCGATGTCGGGATCGAAGGTGCCGACCGGCGTGGCGGAGCGGTCGACGACCGTGACCTGCAGGCCGCGGACCTGGCAGGCCTCGGCGATCTCCAGGCCGATGTAGCCGCCGCCCACCACGACGACGGTCCGCACCCGGCCGCTGTCGAGCTCGGCGCGCAGGGCGACGCCGTCGTCCAGGACCTGTACCCCGTAGACCCCCGCGGCGTCGATCCCCGGTATCGGCGGGCGCATCGGCACGCTGCCCGCGGCGTAGACGAGCTCGTCGAACGGCTCGATCCCCTCGCCCCCGCCCTCCAGCTCGCGCCACAGGACAACGCGTCGGTCCAGGTCGATGCCGGTCACCTCGGTACGCATCCGCACGTCGATACCGGCCGCGCGGTGCTGGTCGGGAGTGCGTGCGATGAGCTCGACCTCACTGCCCACGGTGCCGCCGATCCAGTACGGGATGCCGCAAGCGGAGTACGAGGTCGCCCGGCCGCGCTCGAACATCACCACGTCGAGATCAGGCTGCCGCTTTGTGGCCTGAGATGCGGCACTGCCGCCTGCGGCGTCCCCGCCGATGACCACCACGCGACGTCCCATGAGCGCTGACGCTAGGCCACCGCCGGTCCGCCGGCTGCGCCGCACCCGGGATCGGCCGACATCGCGGGGCTCGCTGGTGGTGTGTCAGCTCGACGGCCGGTGCACGCCGTCGGCAGGGGAGTTCACGACGAGGAGAGCGGGGCGACGTGAAGATCCTTGTTCTTGTCTGGCTCGCCCGGCGCGCGACTCCCATCGCCGCGACCGCCGACCTCGACGCGCTGCTCGCCCCACCGGTCGCCGCCATCTCATCCGACCTCCTCGTCCCAGGCAGCGAGCAGCTCTTCGGTGGAGGGGTTGCCCAGCCACCGGACCCGGCCACCGAGCCGGTAGGTCGGCGTGCCGACGAGGCCGGCCGGGCGGGCCTCCGGTGGCAAGCAATCGAGATCGATCGTCTCGGCGGCGGCCCCGGGACGTGTCCGGCGCAGGTGAGCGACGAGCTCCCGGGCTCGTACACACCCGAGGCAGCCGGCGGTGACGTAGACCTCCAGCAGCGACCCTTCCGACGGGGTCGCACGTTGCTGCGGTCGGTCCCGGTCGTCCGCCACCGCCACGGCCCGGCGTCTACGCCGTGCGGCGGCGCAGCAGAACGCCCGCCACCGCGCCGAGCACCACGCCGAAGATCACGTGGCCGAGCAGGCTCGTCAACGCCGTCTCGTTGACGACGAACAGCGGCATCCCCAGAAAGGCGGGCATGAGCAGCAGCGGACCGACCACCCAGAGGACGACGCCGTAGCCGGCGCCGATCAGGATCCCGCTGCCCAGGCCCTTGACGAGACCGCCCAGCACAGCTCCGAACGCCGCGCCGAAGATGGCGGAGATCGCCAGGTGGACCACCCAGGCCACCGCCGTGGACGTGCTTCCCACCAGCTGCCCGATCATCCCCATCATGCCCATGGCCTGCATCATCAGGCCGAAGACCACACCTCCGGCCAGGCCGCCGCCCACGCCCGCGGTGACCCTTTGCATGAGGGTTGCGCGACCGTTCTGCGCCGTCGTGCCCGTGGTTGCACTCGCCGTCGTGCGCATCTCGTCCTCCTGACTCGACGGGCGTCGGTCGCCCGGCGAGCTCGACGCTAAGAGCGGCCACTGCTGCCGTATGTGATCCAGGGCACACTTCTGGCGGGTCCTGGATGCCACAGTGGACACGGGTCAGACCACCGCAGGCCGGCGTGCCAGTAGGCCCCGACGCAGGAAGGGAGCACGATGGCGGCGCACGCCAGCAGCACGCCGTCTCCCATGGCCCCGGTGTTCTGCCTGTCCGAGGTCGAGGTGTTCCAGGACCTCACGCCCCAGGAGATGGCCGACCTGGCGGCCCACGCGCCGATGCGTACGGCGCCGGCGGGAACGCTGCTGTGGTCGCCGCACGAGCCGCGCCCGGTTCTCTTCATCGTCAAGGTCGGGTCGGTGCGCATCTACCGGCTCTCGCCCGAAGGCAGGCGCCTGACACTCGCCGTCCTCGGACCCGGCGCGCTGTTCGGGGAGATGGAGTTGATCGGCCAGCGGATGGGGGAGGGCTTCGCCGAGACGCTCGAGCCCAGCGTGCTCTGCCTCATGAGCGAGCAGGACGTCCGCAGCATGCTGCTGTCCGACACCCGGATCGCCACCCGCATGATCACGGGGCTGGGCCGACGGTTGGCCGAAGTGGAGCAGCGGCTGGCCGACACCGTGCTCAAGACGGTGCCGCAGCGCGTCGCCGGCGTCCTGTGCCGGCTGGCCACCGCCGCGCCGCCGGAAACAGGGCTCTTCCCCCAGCGCGGCCCGCACATCCGCCTGACCCACGAGCAGCTCGCCGAGTTGGTGGGCACCACCCGCGAGACCGCGACGAAGTTGCTGGGCGACTTCCGCGCCACCGGACTGGTCGGGTTACGCCGAGGAGGCATCGTCGTGCTCGATCTCGAGGGGCTGCGCGCCGTCGCCGAGCACGGCGAACAGAGCTCGGCGCACGGCCACGCGCCACTACGGCACTGAGACGGAGGAACCCCCGAAGCACCCGCACCGGCAGCCCGGCCTCGATTCCCCCGACCGCTCTCGCGGTACGACGCCCATGGACGTACCGAACCCATGGACGGACCGAGGGGGAACTGTGACCGAGTACGCCCGCCCGCAGTTCTACGCGGGGTTGCTCGTCGAAGACCGGGCCTTCCTGGGCGGAGTCGAGCCCGAGGGAACCTCCCGCCATTGGACCTGCCGACAATCGATGGTGGGCGGAGGCCCATCCGGGTGACCGATACGTCCAGCCCCGCGACATGGACACCAAGACGGAGCAGGCTCGTGCCCACGCCGAGCGGGACGACATCCCGTGGCCGTGGCCGTGGACGACGTCGACGGGACGCTGCATCGGCTGCTGGATCCGAAACCGGGCGCCGCATACCTGGTCGGCACCGACGGGACCGTCCTCTTCCGAAGTCCGTGGGCCGATCACCCCGGTCCGCTGCGGCACGCCCTTTCTGCTGCCGCAGCCGACCAGGACGGGACCGTCGGTCAGGATGCGCTGCTCCCCCTGCCGTCGCGCTGGGAGCAGCATGGGGGTGGCGGCGTCGGCAGCGGAGATGCCGCAGGCAGGCGGCGGGTGAGCGAGCGGCTGCCGGGGCGGAGCCGGTTGGTGGGGTGAGGAAACCGCGCCTACGGTCGGGTCATGTCGCTGACTCTCGGCACCGGCCCTCTCGCGCGGCCCTCGGCGGGCCGGCTGAACGCCGATCTGTGGTCGGTCGCGCCCGCGCACGCGCTCTTCCTGCACCCGCTCGAGGAGCGCATCCGCGGCGTGATCGGCGGGCAGACCGTGGCGGACACGACCGGTGCGGTGATGCTGCACGAGACCGGGCTGATGCCGCGCTGGTACCTGCCCGAGGCCGACCTGGCGCCGGGGCTGCTGAGGCCCAGTGACACGCGAACCACGTGTCCCTTCAAGGGCGAGGCCCGCTACTGGCACCTGGAGGCGGACGGCCGGCGGGTCGAGGACGCGGCCTGGTCCTATCCGGACCCGGTGGACGGCTGCCCGCCGCTGGCCGGGCTGGTCTCCTTCTACTTCGAGAAGCTGGACACCTGGCTGGTCGAGGACGACGAGCAGATCGGCCACCCGCGTGACCCCTTCCACCGGGTCGACGCGCGGCGCTCGTCCCGGCAGGTGACGATCCGGATCGACGGGCAGGTGGTGGCCGAGACCCGCGCGCCCGTGGCCGTCGTGGAGACCGGCATGCCGGTGCGCTGATACGTGCCTGAGTCCGACCTGCGCGACGGTGTCCTGGTGCCGAGCGGGACCACCTCGGTCTGCCCGTACAAGGGCGTGGCGGGTACGAGCACGCTGTCGTCGGCGGGCGGAGCCACGAGGACGTGGCGTGGCACTATCCCGAGCCGCTGCTGGAGGCGCTGCCCGCCGCCGGCCACCGGTCCTTCGACGGCGACGCGGTGGAGGTGGAAGTCTCGCCCTGAGCCGCCGTCAGGTCAGCTGCGCGGCGAGGTCGGTCAGGTCGCTGGCGCGCAGCGACGGAGGGGTGAAGCTCGCCGGGTACGGCGAGCCGCTGCGATCGATCCATGCGGTGGTCAGGCCGGCTCGGGCGGCCCCGTCGATGTCCCACGGGTGGACGGCGACCAGCACCATGTCGGCCGGCTTCGTCCCGCAGGTCCGGGCGGCGTACTCGTAGGCACCGCGGGCCGGCTTCCAGATGCCGGCGTCCTCCACCGACAGCAGCGCCTCGAACTGGCCGCGGATGCCGGCGTCGGTGAGCAACCGTTCCGACACCTGCGTCGAGCCGTTGGTCAGGGTGACCAGGCGCTGCCCCGACGCACGCAGGGTCCGGATCCCGTCGGGGACGTCGGGGTGGACGGTGAGCTCGGTGAAGCCGCTTATGACGTGGTCGACGGCGGCGTCGGTGTCCCGTTCGAGGTCGACGCCGTACAGCACGGTGCGCAGCGCGTCGACCGCCAGCTCGGCGAACGGGTGGGATGCGCCGGCGGCGGTCAGGGCGAACCCGTCGCGCAGCAGGGTCGCGAACCAGAGCTTCGCCAGCTGCGCCGGAGCGCCGACGTCTTCGAAGCGCTGGGCCATCGGGCTCATGTCGGACAGGGTCTCGTTGACGTCGAAGACGATGACGGACGGCGAAGTGTTCATTGCAGGCTCCCGGGGGTCGGTCGACAGAACTCGGCGGATGCGCGGCGGGTGGGCACGGCAGGTCGGCGGGGCGGTGTCATTCGTCGTCGGTGCTGGAGGCGACGAGCACCAAGACCCGGGGCAGCGTGGTGAGGTAGGCGTCGAGGATGTTCGCCATGCCGGGGCGGGCGTCGCTGAGCCCGGCTCGCTCCAGCGCCTCGGGGCCGGCGGACACCCGCCAGGGCAACCCCCTGGCGACGTCGACCGCCCGCTGCTGCAGGTCGCCAGCGGCCGTTCTGGTTCCGGGGACCTGTGGGCCCAGGTGCTCCCACGCCGCTTCCAGCAGGTCGCGCCCGCGCAGGCTGCGCCAGATGCTGTTGACGATGGGCGTCTCCAGCGCTGCGCGGATCTCCCCGTAGAGGTCCGGCGCCGGGGCGTCCTGGGGCGACGGCGCGGGGCTGCGCGGGTGCACCGGGCGCGGCTCCGGTGCCTGACCGGGTGCGGGCGGCAGGTCCAGTTCGTCGTCGAGCGCCAGGTGCAGCCCGGCGGCCAGCAGCAGCATCCGGCTCAGCGGACCGGCGAACTCGGCCAGCGCATTCCGGGCCTCGGAATCCTCCGGTGCTGTCCCGGCCTCCCGCACGGAGGAAACCAGGCGCTCCGCGGTCGCGCTGAACGCCGGCTCCGGCAGCACGCCGGTGGCCTGCTCGTAGGCCAGTACGAGGTAGCCGGGGCACAGCGCCAGCGACTTGAACAGGCTCGGCACGAACGGCATGCCCTGCAGAAGCTGGGCGTAGACGGCGGCGACGGCACCTGTCGCCTCCGCCTCTTCGACCATCGGGTAACCGACGAACCCGTCGACGTCACTCCTCATCGGAACGCTCTCGTCCCGGCGCGGCATCGGTCGCCTTGAGCAGCTCGTTGACGGCCGCGGCGACCACCTCCGGATGGTCCTCGGGCGTGAAGTGCTTCCCGCCCGGAATGGGCTGGAGCGTGGTGCCGAGGTCGGCGGCGAGGCGGCGGCCGTACTCGATCTTCTGGAACTGGTCCGCGTCACCCCAGACGACCCGGGCGGGCAGGCCGAGGGAGGGCAGTTGATCGCTGATGGCGATGGTGTCCTCGACCCGGAGCGCGCTGACCTGCCGCATCAGGCTGCGGGCGGCGCCGTGGGCGACGTAGTGCTGCCAGTGCACCCCGATGGACTCCAGCGCCCGCGCGCGGTCGTCGTGGCCGCGGTGGATCAGCTGGACGAACGAGGGATAGAGCACGGTCTCGGGCAGGTACCGCAGGACCGGCGCCCCGCGCTGCATGGCCTTGACGCTGGGAATGGGCCAGGAGTCGTAGCTGACCGCGTTGGTGAGCACGAGGCCGGAGAACCGGCCGGGCGCCCGGACGGCGGCAATCTGCGCCACCCCGCCGCCGAGGTCGTGCCCGACCAGGACCGGTGCCTCGACGCCGACCATGTCCAGCCAGCGCAGCAGCCGGTCGGCCTGAGCGGCCAGGCCGAGATCGTGTCCTTCCCCGTCGGGAATGGAGCTGCCGTACCCGACCATCTCCAGCGCGAGGGAACGTCCACGCACCAGCGGCATCACGTGGCGCCACAGCCGCGGGGAGGTCGGGATGCCGTGCACGAGGACGACCGGGGCGCCGTCCCCGTGCTCGAACCAGCGGACCGGCTCGCCGTCCAGGAGCTCCTCGTGCAGGTGCATGCCGAGACCGTTCATGACCGACCGCGCAGGCGCCGCAGTGCGGTCCGGGCCTCGGGAAGCGCGATCGGCAGCGTGGCGAGCTGCGCGAGTGCGGCGACGGTGCACCAGGAACAGACCTTGCGGTGCTTGGTGATCTGCTCGGCCAGCAGGTAGAGGCCGCCGCCGGCGTCCGCCGCGGTCTTGGCGGCCAGCGCCAGCGGCACCCACGGCTGCGTCCGGGCGCGGTCGCGGTCGCCCATACCGGCCAGGACCAGCGTGATGCCGGCGCTGACCAGTCCCAGAGCGGCATCCGGCGTCTTCAACTCCTGGTACGCCTCGCCGGAGGCGTCGACCGCATCGGCGCCCAGGAAGGGCAGCGACGGTTCCGGCACCCGGCGAATGAGCCCGAACTGGTACAGCCCCACGACGCCCAGCGCGGCCGAGGCCAGGGACGTCAGCCCGGCGATCCGGCGGCGCTGTTCGAGGAAGTCGCCCGCGCCCCGCCGCAGGTCGTCACTCACCTGCTCGGCCGCAGGGGAGCTCGACCGGCCGATCCCTCCGGACCGTGGCCGGACGGACGCCGCCGGCGGTCCGGCCGGGTGCGGTCTTCCCGTGGTCGTGCGCATGTCGGTTCCTCCTCTGATCGGGGTCTGACTCCTGCCATGCCCGGCCGGCCCCCTGAAAACTCACCGAAACGGTGCACTTCCGGCGGCCAGCCGGCTGTCCGGGTCGGAGCGCGGGCGCGATCGGAGGCCGGGTCGATCTCCACGGGGGGATCGAAGTGGGTCGGGAGGAGCTTGACGCGACGGGCACCGACACCTCGGTCAGCTCGGTGTCGCGTCACTCGGCGTCGAGACGTGGCGTTGAGCGTTGCCTGTCACACCTCGTCGCCCGCGCCCGACCACCCCGCCGGACGATGTCCGACCGGTCGGGATGCCGACGGCCCGGTCGAGGGGTTTCCTGGGCATCCGGGCCGGTCGAGCCCGGGTGGCCGGCGGGGCGGATGGAGGATCTCGATGGGGTTGCGCGCACGGCTCAGGGGCTGGGAGGAGCTGACCCAACCGGTGCACCCAGACACGGCCCGGGTGCTGCGGGAACGGTGGGCAGCGCTGCCCCTGGCAGTGCGCACGCCGGCGCAGACCCTGGGCCGGCACGCGGTCGGCTGCGAGGGCACGCACGGCGTCTTCCCCAAGTGCAACCTCACCTGTACTCCGTGCTACCACTCGGCAGACGCCAACAAGGTCCGGGTCGACGGCGAGCACACTGTCGCGGAGGTCGACGCCCAGATGGCCTACCTGCGGCAGCGGCGTGGCCCGTACGCGCACGCCCAGCTCATCGGTGGCGAGGTCAGCCTGCTGGCACCGGACGACCATGCCGCGGCGCTGTTGCGCATGCGGGCGCACGGCCGCGAGCCGATGTCGATGACCCACGGGGACTTCGACGCCGACCATCTCCGCGCACTCGTGCAGGACGAGCGGGGGCGGCTGCGGCTTCGGCGGGTGAGCTTCGCCGCGCACTTCGACATGCTGATGCGCGGCCGGCGGGGCGCGGTGCGGCCGCGTACGGAGGCCGAGTTGCACCCGTTCCGGCAGCGCTTCGTGCAGATGTTCCGCGACGTGCGGGCCGAGACCGGGCTGCGGTACTACCTGGCCCACAACATGACCGTCACCCCGGCCAACCTGGGGGAGGTGGCGGAGACGGTGCGCGCGGTGCTGCCGATGGGCTATTCGATGATGTCGTTCCAGCCGGCCGCCCACGTCGGTGACGCCCGCCGCTGGCGGGAGGACTACCGGCAGGTCAGCATCGGCGCGGTCTGGGACGCCCTGGAGGAGGCGGTTGGCCACCGCGTGCCGTGGGAGGGCGTGCAGTTCGGTGATCCCCGGTGCAACCGGACGGCGTTCGGGTTCCTCGTCGACGGCTCCTGGGTGTCGTTCCTCCAGCCCACGGATGACCGGGACCTGCACGCCCGCGACCGTTTCTACGACCACTTCGGCGGGGTGGCGTTCACCGGCACGCCCCCGGCACTTCTGGCGCTCAAACTGCTGCGGGTGCTGCGTCGCCACCCGGGTGACGTCGGCGTCGCGCTGCGGTGGGCCGCTCGCACGGTGGGCCGGGCGGGCGGCCTCCGGCGGCTCGTCGGGGCGGCACGTCGTCGCACCCTGCGGCCGATGACCTTCGAGGTCCACAGCTTCATGGACGCCGCGCAGGTCGCCCCCGCCTGGGATCTGATGCAGCGCGGCGTCGCGGCCGAGGACCCGGAACTGCTGGCGACCCAGGAGCGGCTGGCCGCCTGCACGTACACGATGGCCCACCCCGAGACCGGGCAGCTCGTGCCGGCGTGCGCCCAGCACTCGGTTCTCGACGTCGAGGAGAACGCCCGGCTGCGCCGTCTCCTACCGCTGACCGTCATCGACTGACTCGACGGGATCGGCCTCGACGCCGTCCTGGCGGGCGTTCCCGGCGACCACGGCCAGCGCTTCCGCCGGCAGCCGCAGGCCGACGTCCCTGCCGACCTCGAGCTGCAGCCCCGGCCCGAGCTCCGCGGTGACCCGCGCGGTACCGGGGCGGTCAGGGCCACCGACCTCGACGGTGACCAGGGCCCGCGGCCCCCGGCGCCGGACGCGGACGACGGTTCCGACGGCGTCGGCGTCGGCTCCGGTCAACTCAACCGCCTCCTGGCGGATCAGCAGGACGCCGGGCCCGTCGGCCACAGACGTCGCCACCCGGAACACGCCGAGGGGGGAGTGGTGCCAGCCGCCGCGCACCTCGCCGGCGATCTCGTTGCGGCCGCCCAGCAGCCGGCTGACCGCCAGCGAGGCCGGGCGGGTGTACAGCTGACGCATCGGACCGGACTGGAGCAGCCGGCCGCCGTCGAGCACCGCGACGGTGTCGCCCAGCGCGTCAGCCTCCCGGTGATCGTGGGTGACCAGCAGGATCGTGGGGGACAACCGCAGCCGCAGTTCGTCGAGCAGCTCGTACATCTCCTCGCGCAGCCCGGCGTCCAGCGCGCTGAACGGCTCGTCCAGCAACAGCACCCGCGGTTCGGCGGCCAGCGCCCGCGCCAGCGCGACCCGCTGCTCCTGCCCGCCGGACAGCGATCGGGGTGTTCGGCGCTCGAAGCCGGCCAGCTGCACGAGCTCGAGGAACTCGCGCGCCCGCCGACGTGCGGCCCGGCGGGGGACGCCCCGGACCCGGTCGGCGAAAGCGACGTTGTCGGTGACGTCGAGGTGGGGGAACAGCAGCGGGCGCTGGAACACCATGGCCATGCCGCGGTTCTCCGCGGCGGTACCGGCCAGGTCGACATCGTCGAGGGTCACCGATCCGGCGGTCGGTTCCTCCAGACCGGCGGCCACGCGCAGCAGGGTGCTCTTGCCCGATCCCGACGGGCCGAGGATCGCGACGCTGGAGCCGGCCGGGACCTCGAGGTCGACCTCGTCGAGCGCCGGTTCCTGCTGCGGCCCGTACCGCAGGGACACGCCGGTCAGCCGCAGGTAGCCGTTCACGCCCGCACCTTCCGGCCCCGGCGGCCGATCGCGGCGACGATGAGCAGCAAGGCCAGCGGTGGCAGCACGGCCAGGAGGGACAGTGCGGCGACCTGGGCCTCGTTGCCGACCGCGGACGTGGCCGAGGCCACCAGCAGCGGCAGGGTGACCAGGCGGCCACCGCCGACGAGCACGGTCACCACGTAGTCGCTCCAGCCCACGAGGAACGCAAGGAACGCGGCGGCGGCGAGCGCCGGGGCCAGGACCGGGACCTGGACCAGGCGCACCACCTGCCGGGGGGAGGCGCCGAGGGTGCGCGCCTCGTCGTCGAACCCCTGGTCGTAGCCGCCGTAGGCCGTGCGCATCACGTAGGTGGTGTAGGGCAGGGCCGCGACGGTCAGCAGCAGGACCACCCCCGCCCAGGCCGGGACTGCAAGCCGCAGGAGCAGGACGTCGAACCCCATCGCCACGACGAACGGGGGCACCACAAGCGGGCTGAGCAGCACTGCGCCGACCAGCACGGAGGCGGGCAGATGGCGGGACGCCAGCGCCCG
>NZ_JAAKGN010000006.1:0-82848 GCF_011039295.1 Modestobacter sp. KNN46-3
ACCCTGCTCGAGGCGCGGCTGGCCGCGCACACCGGCAACCCGGGCGAGATCCGCACCAAGGCCCAGGAGCTCGCCGACTCCATCCCGCTCGCCCAGGCGGTCGGCGACCTCGACAGCCTCTCCGCCCTCGCCCGCGCGCTGGGCGACCTGCTCGCCGACCCCGAGCTGCGGCGCCGATACGCCCGGGCCGGGCGACGCAGGTACGTCGAGCAGTTCACGGCGCGACGGATGGCGGAGGAGACGCTCGGGGTCTACGAGCAGGTCCTGGCGCGGGCCGGCGCCGGAGGGGCGAGCGTCAGGACCGAGCGCCGATCTGACCGTGACCGGTGGCCGTCAACTGCTCGCGCAACGCGGTGACCCGTGCGGTGGCGGCCGCGCGGGACGCTCCGGCACGGTCGCCTCCCGATCGAGGTGACGGTCACCCGGCTCGGCTGCCCCGGTGCGGGAGACTGCCGGGGTGACGCCGCAGTACGTGCACGGGCTGAACGCCGAGCGCGAACTGCCCATCATCCGGAAGATCGCCCTCGGGTCGCTGCGCAACGAGCTGCTGATCATCCTGCCCGCGGTGCTGTTGCTCAGCGAGTTCCTGCCCTTCCTCCTCACCCCGATCCTCATGGTCGGCGGCGCCTGTCTCTGCTACGAGGGGGCGGAGGAGATCTGGCACCGGCTGCGGCCGCACGAGGAGAGCCACGCCACGGTGGAGGACGCGCTGCCGGACGAGAAGACCATCGTGTCCGGGGTCGGTGCCCTGGTCGTGGTGGTCATGACCCTCACGCTGCACCGGCGCAAGGGCGGCGTCCGCGAGCGGGAGCGGGGCGCACCAGCCGCGCAGGCGCGGCTGTCTGAGTGCGGAGTGGGCGCCACCTGATGTCGAGTGCTGTCCAGCTGACCGGGAGCGGCGTACCGCTGGCGGCCCTGGTGGCCGCCGGTGCGCTCGTGGTCGTGCAGCTGCTGGTCCCGCGGATCCGCCGGCGCGTGTCGCCCGGGTCGGCCAGGTTCCAGTCGTTCGCCGGCGGACTGGCGATCGCCTACGTCTTCGGGCGCCTGCTCCCCGACCTGGCGCAGCCCGTCACCGCGGCTCCGGCCGGTCCGGGGCAGGGGCTGCTCGGCCTGCTGGCCGAACGTCCGTTCCTCGTCGCGCTGGCCGGCCTGCTGCTGTACTACGCGGTGCTCGACCGGGCCCAGGACGCCGACCGCCGGGAGCAGCGGCAGGAGGGCGGCACGTCGACCCCGTGGCCGTTCTGGGCCAGCGGCGCCCTGTACCTGGTCTTCAACCTCTTCGTCGGGTACCTGCTGGTGCACCAGGTCCGCCCCGGTCCGACGGAGCTGGTCCTCTACACGGTCGCGTTGTCCGCCCGGTACCTCGTCGGCGAGATCGCGCTGCGCGACCAGGACCCGCGCGCCTACGACCGGCTGGGGCGGTGGGTCCTGGCCGCAGCGGTCCTCGTCGGTTGGGGGATCGGGGCCGCGGTGGACCTCGGCGACGCAGCCGTGCGGGTCCTCTCCGCGCTGCTGGCCGGCTCGATCGTCCTCACCAGCCTCAAGCAGCAGCTGCCCGGGTCAGGACGGGCACACGTCCCGCTGCTCGGGGGCGCCTGCCTGGCCTTCACCGCGCTGCTGCTGGCCCTCTAGCCCGTCCTCGGCTCAGGCCGGTGGGCAGTCGCGCAGCGCGGAGCCGTCGACGTCGGGGACGGGCCGGGCCTGCGCCTCCGCCAGCGTCTCGGCCTCGCCGTTCTCCTCGATGTCCTCCCACCGTGCAGAGGCCCGGACGCGCGGGCGCCCCGGCCCGCACGAGGCGGGCCGGGGCGTCCGGGTGGGGATGGCTACCGCAGGTCGTAGCGGTCCAGCTCCATGACCTTCACCCAGGCGGTGGCGAAGTCCTCGGCGAACTTCTCCTGCATGTCGTCGCCCGAGTAGACCTCGACGATGCCGCGCAGGATGGAGTTGGAGTTGAGCACCAGGTCCACAGCGGTCGCCGTGCGGACGACGTTCCCGTCGGCGTCCAGGCCCTCGTAGACGTCCTCGTCCTGCACCGAGGTGCGCCACTGGACGCCCAGGTCCAGCAGGTTGCGGAAGAAGTCCTGCGACAGGACGCCCGGCCGGTCGGTGAACACGCCGTGCTGTACACCGCCGGTGTTGGCCCCGAGCACCCGCAGTCCACCCAGGAGCACCACCATCTCCCGCGCGGTCAGCTCCAGCATGTAGGCGCGGTCGATCAGCAGCGTCTCCGGCTCGAGCTTGCTGCCCGGCTGGAGGTAGTTGCGGAAGCCGTCGGCCCGCGGCTCCAGCCAGCGGAAGTTCTCGACGTCGGTCTGCTCCTGGCTGGCGTCGGTGCGGCCGGGGGAGAACGGCACGGTGAGCTGCACGCCGGCGTCGGCCGCGGCCTTCTCCACCGCCGCGGTGCCACCGAGCACGATCAGGTCGGCCAGCGACACCCGCTTGCCGGTGTGGGACTCGAAGTCGCTCTTCACCCGCTCCAGCACCGGCAGCACGTCGGCGACGCCCTGGTTGGCCGCCCAGTTGATCTGCGGCTCCAGGCGGAGCCGCGCCCCGTTGGCCCCACCGCGCTTGTCGGTGCCGCGGTAGGACGCCGCTGCCGACCAGGAGGTGTGCACCAGCTGGGACACGGTCAGGCCCGAGTCGAGCAGCCGGGCCTTGAGGTCGGCGATCTCCGCCTCGCCCACGAGCTCGTGGTCGACGGCCGGGACCGGGTCCTGCCAGATGAGCTCCTCGGCCGGGACGTCCGGGCCGACGTAGCGGCTCTTCGGGCCCATGTCGCGGTGCAGCAGCTTGAACCACGCCCGGGCGTACTGGTCGGCGAAGTACTCCGGGTCGTTGTAGAACCGCTCGGAGATCTCCCGGAAACCCGGGTCGGCCATGAGGGCGAGGTCGGTGGTCGCCATCATCGGGGCGTTCTTCTTGCCCTCGATGTGCGCGTCCGGGACGAGCTCCTGTGCCTCGGGGTTCTTCGGCTTCCACTGCTTGGCGCCGGCCGGGCTCTCGGTGAGCTCCCAGTCGTAGCTGAACAGCATCTCGAAGTAGGTGTTGTCCCACTGGGTCGGCGTCGGGGTCCAGGCGCCCTCGAGGCCGCTGGTGATGGTGTCGGCGCCCTTGCCGGTGCCGTACTGGCTGACCCAGCCGATGCCGTTGCCGTGCACCGGGCAGCCCTCGGGCTCGGGGCCCACCAGCTCGGGGTTGCCCGCGCCGTGCGTCTTGCCGAAGGTGTGGCCGCCGGCGATCAGCGCGACGGTCTCCTCGTCGTTCATGCCCATCCGGCTGAAGGTGACGCGGATGTCGTGGGCGGACGCCAGCGGGTCCGGCTTGCCCTGCGGACCCTCCGGGTTGACGTAGATCAGTCCCATGGTGACGGCGGCGAGGTGGCCGTCATCCAGGTCCAGCGGGGCGTCATCGGCGTAGCGCTCGTCGCCGAGCCAGGTGTCCTCCGGGCCCCAGAAGACCTCGCCGGGCTGCCAGTTGTCGGCGCGGCCGAAGGCGAAGCCGAAGGTCTTCAGCCCCATGTCGTCGTGCGCGACGTTGCCGGCCAGCACCAGCAGGTCGGCCCAGGAGAGCTTGCGGCCGTACTTCTGCTTGACCGGCAGCAGCAGCCGGCGGGCCTTGTCCAGGTTGGCGTTGTCCGGCCAGCTGTTCAGCGGGGCGAAGCGCTGCCCGCCCTCGCCACCGCCACCGCGGCCGTCGGCGATGCGGTAGGTGCCCGCGGCGTGCCAGGACATCCGGATGAACAGCGGGCCGTAGTGGCCCCAGTCGGCCGGCCACCAGTCCTGCGAGGTGCGCATGACCTCGACGACGTCGCGCTTGACCGCCTCGACGTCGAGCGTGGCCACGGCGGCCTTGTAGTCGAAGTCGGCGCCGAGCGGGTCGGAGTCCTTGGAGGTCTTGTTGAGCACCTGGACGTCGACCTGGTTGGGCCACCAGTCGCGGGTGGTGCGGGGGCGCCCGTTGGTGGCCGGCTCCGGCGCCTTGATCGCCGGGTTCTCGCTCTCGCTGGTGCTCTCCGACTGGGCCTTGGCGACCTCGGTCTTGTCGTGGTCGGCCGTGCTGACCTGGGACTTGTCGTATTCGGTCACGGGTTGCCTCTCTCTGCGGGACGGGCGGTGGTGGACGGGGCGGCCGGTGCGGTGGCGCAGGAGCGGCACCGGCCCCAGTAGATGACCTCGGCCTCGTCGACGACGAAGTCGGGTGGCGCGTCACCGGACGGCATCAGGCACGGCGCCGCACCGGTGGCGCAGTCGACGTCGACGATCACGCCGCAGTCCCGGCAGACCAGGTGGTGGTGGTTGTCGCCGACGCGTGCCTCGTAGCGGGCGACCGATCCCTGCGGCTGGATGCGCCGGACGAGACCGGTGTCGGTGAGCACCCGCAGGACGTCGTAGACGGCCTGGTGGGAGATCGACTCCAGGCGGGTGCGCGCGGCGCCGATGAGGGCCTCGGTGTCGAGGTGCGGGTGCGCGTGGACGGCGTCGAGTACTGCCAGGCGGGGGCGGGTGACGCGCAGGCCCGCGGACCGCAGGTCGCGCTCCAACTCCGCAAGGTCGGGCACGGGGTCATCGTGGCCCGTTTCCTTGAAGCAGTCAAGAAACGCCCGGCCGGCCCAGTTCGGCCGCGGCGGGTCAGCCGGAACCGAGACCGCGGTGCCCCGTCGCATTCGTGGCGGTCATGTGACGATCGCGCCGAACGGGTGTCCGACGGCAAGGAGACGGGCAGATCCTCCGAGACGACGGAGAGGGGATCCTCATGCTCGGGTTCATCGCACTGCTGCTTGTCCTGTGGCTGGCGTTCGTGGTCATCGGTGCGGTCGTGGAGGGCTTGTTCTGGCTGCTCGTCATCGGCGCCGTGCTCTTCGTCGCGACCGCCGCCTTCGGCTGGGTGAAGCGCAACACCAAGGTCTGACCGGATCAGTGCACGGCGGTAGCTCTCGGGCGATGCACCCAGCGGAGCACGGCAGTCCCGGTCCACCGGCCCCGGGAGCGGGGTTCGCACACGCTCCCGGCCACGTCCTCCGAGGGATGGCGATGGGCGCCGCCGAAGTCGTCCCGGGGGTCAGCGGGGGCACGGTCGCACTCGTCGTCGGGGTGTACGAACGGCTCATCGACGGTGCCGGGCACGTCGTGACGGCCTCGCGGCTGGCGCTCACCGGGCGGTGGGCGCCGGCCCGCACGGAGCTGAGCCGGGCGCACTGGCCCACGATCGTCCCGGTGCTGATCGGCATGGTCGTCGCCGTCATGGTCGCGGCCCGGCTCCTCGAGCCGCTGGTCGAGGACCACCCGGTCGGGGCGCGGGCGGTCTTCTCCGGGCTGGTGCTGTTCTCGATCGTCGTCCCCGCGCGGATGGTGGGCCGCTGGGCCGGGCGGGACGTCGCTGTCGCTGTGCTGGGCGCCGGCGTGGCGTTCCTGCTGACCGGGCTGCCACCCGGCGGCGACGTCGATCCGCCGCTCACGCTGGTCGTCCCCGCTGCCGCGGTGGCCATCTGCGCGCTGGTGCTGCCCGGGGTGTCCGGCTCCTTCCTCCTGCTGACCGTCGGGCTGTGCCAACCGACGTTGGCCGCGGTCAACGACCGGGACGTCGGCTACCTGGGTGCCTTCGCCCTCGGGGCGGCATTGGGACTGGGGCTGTTCGTCAAGGCGCTGCAGGCCGCGCTGCGTCGGCATCACGCCCTGACCCTGGCGCTGATGACCGGGCTCATGGCGGGGTCGCTCCGAGCGTTGTGGCCCTGGCAGGAGGAGGACCGCAGTCTGCTGGCCCCCGATGACGGCGCGCTGCCGATGCTTGCCCTCGCCGTCGGAGCCGGGATGGCGGTCACCGCGGCCCTGCTGGTCCAGGCGCGCGTCGAGCGCCGCGCCGCGGCCGCACTCCCAGCGGCGCCCGGCCACACCGATCGCTGACCGCCCGGGTCTCGGCCGGCTCGCGGCCTGTCAAGGCAGCAGGCCGTCTTCCAGTGTGGTGCGCAGCCAGCGTTCGTACCGGTCCGGAGGCCAGCCGCAGTCGACCCGGAACATGTGGTGCAGCTCGGGGCTGGTGAGCGTCCACAGGATGGCGGCTGCCTCCGCTACCGGCATCGCGTCCCGCAGGGGGCTGTTCGACGCGATCCACCCCGCGACGGCCGTCATGGCCTGGCGCCGCTGCCGGTGGTGCAGGTCCTCCCGCAGTGCGGCGACGTCGGCGTCGACCGCGGCAGCGCTGCGCAGCATGTCGTCGACCGGGGCGATCCGCTCCAGCTGGCCGAGGATGCCGTGGGCGAACAGTGCGATCTGCCGGCGTGGATCGGTCTCGGTCCGCATCGTCTGTGGATCAGGTCGCTCCAGCAGCGGCACGTCGGCGTCATCACCACCGATCACGGTGTCCATCGCCGCCTGCAGCAACCCGCGCTTGCTCCCGAACAGGTGGAAGACCGTGTCGACCGACACCTGGGCCCCGGCGGCCACCGCGGCCAGCGTCGTGCCGGCGTAGCCCCGGGCGAGGAAGAGCTCGACGGCCGCCGCGATCACCCGGCGACGGGTCCCCCTCGCACGCTCGGCCCGCAGCGGAGAGCTGTAGGACCGCCGGTTGACAGGCTGCGGCATGGCGAGCACGCTACCTGTATTCGTCCTAGTCCAACTAGGACCGAACTGATGAGAGGTGCCCATGAGCACCGGATACGCCCTCGCCTACCGCCTCGGCATCACCCCCTGGGAGCGTGCGGGACGGGGCGCCGCGGCTCAGTTCACCGCCCTGGTGCACCGGGAGGAGGCCGAGCGGACCCCGCCCTACGGGCCGGCACTCGACCTCGGCTGCGGGACCGGGGGCCACTCCCTCCAGCTCGCCCAGCGGGGGTGGCGCGTGACCGGGATCGATGCGGTGGGTGCCGCGGTCCGGCAGGCCCGGGCGAGGGCTGCCGAGGACGGGCTGGACGTCAGGTTCCTCGAGGGCGACGTCACCGACCTCCACCTGGGCGAGGTGGGCGAGGTCGCCTTCTTCCTCGACGTCGGGTGTTTCCACGGCTTGACGGACGGCCAGCGGGCGGTCATGGGGGAGCGGGTCACCGCCGTCGCCGCCCGCGACGCAACGCTGCTGCTGCTGGCCTTCCGGCCCGGACGGCGCCCGCTCCTGCCACGCGGTGCCGGCCGCGGCGACGTGGAGACGGCCTTTCCCGGCTGGACCCTCGTGGACGACGAGCCCGCCGACGTGGCCGGGATGCCCGGCCCGCTCAAGCGCACCGCGCCGCACTGGTACCGCCTGCGGCGAGCCTGACGGGTCGCAGCGTCGGCCGTGCTGCTGGGCGCCCGGCAGTCGTCGACCGGGCGAGGACAGCCGGGTCGCTGTGGCGGCGGGTGGGTGCGTCTGGGGCGTGCTGCGGCACGATCTCCGTGTGCCGACGATCCGGATCGCCCAGGACACTGCCGCCGACGAGCTGCTCAGCCGCGATCCGCTCGCGCTACTGATCGGGATGCTGCTCGACCAGCAGTTCCCCATGGAGCGGGCGTTCGCCGGGCCCCGGCTGCTGGCCGACCGGCTGGGCGTGGAGACGTTGTCGGCGGTGCAGCTCGCCGAGTGCGACCCCGAGGTGCTGCAGCGGCACTTCGCCGGCCCACCGGCGGTGCACCGCTATCCCGGGTCGATGGCCGGCCGTACCCAGGAGCTCGCCCGGGCGCTGGTGGAGCGGTACGACGGCCGGGCCGACGCCGTCTGGGCCGACGTCCCGGACGGCGCCACCCTGCTCCGCCGGCTGCGGGAGCTGCCCGGGTTCGGCGCCCAGAAGGCGGCGATCTTCCTGGCCCTGCTGGGCAAGCAGTGCGGCGTCACCCCGCCCGGCTGGCGGCAGGCCGCCGGCGACTACGGCCAGGAGGGGGCGCGCCGGTCGGTCGCCGACATCACCGGCCCGGCGTCGCTGGCCGAGGTGCGCAGCTCCAAGCAGGCCGCCAAGCAGGCGGCGAAGGAGGCGCGGGCCGGGAGGTCCGGGACCGACTGAGGCGCAGCACGGACGGTGTCGCCGGACCCCTGCATCGCGCACGATCGAGTGGCACCATGGGTCTCAGGAGCCGGGGGCTCCGGGGGCCGGTCGCACCACCCGCATGGGCGATCCAGCCGACCACCGCCGCCCTTCCCCCGGCCGGTCCAGGGAAGGGCGTCCGTGGCCTCCAGCCAGTCCAGCAGCCGCAACGAGCCGGTCCTCATCACCGAGGCCGAGCCCAGCCAGGTCGACCAGCACGCCGCTCGGAAGAAGCGCTACGCCATCACCATGGCGATCCGTGGCGTCAGCCTCGTCCTGGCGGCGATGACCTACACCTACTCGATCTGGTTGATGGCCGTCTTCGCCGTCCTCGGCACCGTGCTGCCGTGGATCGCCGTCGTCATGGCCAACGACCGGCCGCCGAAGAAGAAGATCGACATGAACCGCTACCGGCCGCCGGCGCCGGACCGGATCCTGGAGTCCGGCAGCAGCAGGGCCCGCGTCATCGACATGTGAGTCAGCGGGCGCCGGGCCGTCCCACCACGGTGGCGGCCCGCGCCAGGCCTGCCTCCAGGACGGCCGTCGGGTCGGGGTCCTCGCCCGCCGCCGTCCACGCCGTCAGCACCCCCGCGGTGAAGGCGTCGCCGGCACCGGTGGTGTCCACCACCGCGGCCGGGTGCGCCGGCCGGTGCACCAGCAGGTCGCCGGCCGCCCACAGTGCGCCGTCGGCGCCCAGGCTGACCACGACCACCGGGTGCCGGGCCGCCAGCTCCCGCGCGGCCGCTGCAGGGTCGGCGCGACCGGTGAGCAGGCGGGCCTCGGCCGCGTTCGGCAACAGCAGGGTCGCCGCCGCGGTGTCGGCGAGCCACCGGTCGACCCCGTGGCCGGTCAGCGGGCCGGTCGAGGCCGGGTCGACCGAGATCGTGCAGCCGGCCTGCTGCGCCGCCGCCAGGGCGGCCAGCCCGGCGGCGCGTGGACCGGCGTCCAGCAGGGTGTAGCCCGACAGGTGCAGGTGCCCGCCGGTCACGGGTGCCGGTACGTCGGCGGGCCGCAACGCCAGGTTGGCGCCGCGGTCGGCCAGCATGCTCCGTTCCCCGCCGAGTTCGACCAGGCTGACGATCGTCCCGGTGGGCGCCGAGTCGACCACGCGCACCGCCAGGGCCACCCCCGCGGCCGCGAGCTCACGGCGCAGTGCCTCCCCGGCGACATCCGCGCCCACGCAGCCGACGAGCTGAACCGGGGTGCCGAGCGCCGCCAGGTGCGCGGCCACGTTGGCCCCGGCGCCGCCGCCCCGCGTGGTGATCGACGCCGGCCGGTCCGACCCCGGTGCCGGTGCACCCGCCAGCAGGACGACGACGTCGGTGCAGACGTCGCCCACGACGACCACCGGGGGCGTCGCCACGGCCGGGATCAGCGGGGGAGCGCGGCGAGCTCGGCCGCGATCTGCCCCGCCAGCTCGGCGTTGCGCAGCACCAGTCGCACGTTGACCTCCAGGCTCGCGCCACCACTGGCCGCGTGCAGGTGCCCGAGGACGAACGGGGTGACGTCCTTGCCGCGCGCCCCGGCGGCGTCGGCCGCGGCCAGCGCGTCGGCGATGACCCGGTCGTGCAGCGCCGGGTCCAGTTGCTGGTCGACCGGGAGCGGGTTGGCCACGACCACCGCGCCGGGGGCGAGCTCCCGCCGGGCGGCGAACACCCGTGCCGCCTCAGCGGCGGAGGCCACCGACCAGTCGACCGGGGAGCCCGAGTCGGCGACGTAGAAGCCGGGGAACCGGTGCGTGCGGTAGCCGACGACGCTGACCGACAGGGATTCCAGGCGCTCGAGCGTGGCCGGGACGTCGAGGATCGACTTCACCCCGGCACAGACCACGACCAGCGAGGTGCGCGCCAACGCCACCAGGTCCGCGGACTCGTCGAAGGTGTCGGCGGCGTGCCGGTGCACCCCGCCGAGCCCGCCGGTGGCGAAGACGCCGATGCCGGCCCGGGCGGCGAGCAGCGCCGTGCTGGAGACCGTGGTGGCTCCGCTGCGCCCCTGCGCCACGGCGATCGGCAGGTCGCGGACCCCGAGCTTGGCGAGCTCCGGGTCGGCGCAGAGCCGGTCGACCTCCGCCGCGGTCAGCCCCACGTGGGGCACGCCGTCCAGCACGGCGATGGTGGCCGGCACCGCACCACCGGCCCGGACGGCGTCCTCGATCTGGTCGGCTGCCCTGCGGTTCTCCGGGCGGGGGAGGCCGTGCGCCAGCAGCGTGCTCTCCAGCGCCACCACCGGCCGGCCTCCCTCGAGCGCGTCGGCGACCTCCGGGGACAGGACGGCGGTGGACGGGCTGGGGGAGCGGGGGGTCGACGGCACCCTGCCATCATGGGGGCACCCCGTACGGACCGGACCCCGGTCCGGACCCCCGAACCGAGGGAGCAGACCGTGAGCAGCAGCGACATCCTCGAGCGCCCGGACGTCCGCGAGTCCGACACCGGCAACGCCAACGAGGTCTTCCACTACGTCAAGAAGAACAAGATCGCCGAGAGCGCGGTCATGGGGACGATGGTCGAGGCGCTGTGCGGCGAGGTCTTCCCGGTGACCAAGACCCCCAAGCCCGGCAGCCCGGTGTGCCCGGCCTGCAAGGAGGTCTACAACCAGCTCAAGAAGTAGCGGGAGGCCCCCGCCCCCGACCCCTCGCTCCGGCTCGGGCCGGGAGCCCGCCCGGGGCCGGCCAGCCCGTGCTGGGCGGACCGACCCGCTACCTCAGGCCGAGTTTCTGCGCCTCGAGCTCGATCTTCGCCGCCCGGCGGCGCTGCCGGCGCCGATCGTGCCGCGGGCGCGGGGCCGGCCACCACGCCTCGATGGTGGCGTTCAGCTCGGCGCCCAGGAGCAGGGACATGCCGAGCAGGAAGCAGAACAGCAGCGCGGCGATCGGCGCGGCCAGCGCACCGTAGGGCAGGGCCACGGTGAGGATGTCGGCCACGTAGCTGCGCAGCACGACCGCTGCGCCAGTGAAGAAGACGACGGCGAACAGCCCGCCAGGCAGGTGCCGGTGCCATGGGAGCCGCCGCGGCAGGATCACGTGGTAGAAGCTCGTCAGCCCCAGCACCAGGGCGATGACGACCAGCGGCCAGTAGACGGCGTTGACCAGCAGGGCGGCGGTGCCCTGCCAGTCGGTGGGCATGAGCGCGACCAGCGTCCCGCGGCCGAGCACCAGCAGCGGCAGCGTCAGCACGGCCAGCACCAGCCCGACGATGAACAGCCACAGCGCCATGAGCCGGGTCCTGATCGGGCCCCGCACGTCCCGCTGGTCGTAGGCGATGACCACTGTGTTGAGGAACGTCGCCGTCGCCGAGGACCCGGCCCAGAGCGAGATCAGGAAGCCGATGCTGACGATCTCCAGCCGGCCGGAGCCGAGGATGTCGTTCAGGGTCGGCTGCACCAGGTCGGCCACCACGCCGGGGGTCAGCGCCTCCGCGGACGCGCTGACCAGCTCGCTCTCGATCTGGCGCACCGCATCCTCGCCGATCCACGAGCTGAGGTAGCCCAGGGAGCCCAGCAGCCCGATGAGCAGTGGGGGGACCGAGAGGATCTGCCAGAACGCGGCCTCCGCGGACAACCCCAGGATGCGGTCGTTCCACGCCTTGGCCAGCGTGCGGCCCAGCACCTGCAGCGGCACCCGCAGGGGCGTCGGCAGCCGGCCGACCAGCCCGCGCCGAGGTGGCTTCTCAGCGCTCCCGGACTCCTGATCGACAGGCTGCTCGGTCACCGGTGGGGTCCCGACTGTGTCGCCGTCCAGGTCACCGGCGTGCGCCGCTGAGCTGCGGGGGACGACGGAGGCCACGGGTCCAGTGTGCACGGCCGGGGTGTCCGGAGTGCCTCGGTGTCCGCCCCCGACGTCAGCCGGCCGGGGCGGGCGGCTGGGTGGTCGGCGTGGTGGCCGGCGGGCCGGCCGGCGTCGTACCGCCGGCTGCCGGGTCCCCGGCAGCAGGGTCGGCGGGCGGCGCGGGCGGGGGCACGCAGGAGATGATCGCCTCGGCGGCGTAGCGGGTCTCGAAGTCCTCCCGACGCAGCTCGGCCTGGCTGTCGAGGTCGCGGAACACCCGGGTCACGGTGATGTCGAAGCCGCGCGACCCCGACTGGGGCGTGCAGTTCCCCTCGTCCACCTTCTCCTGGACGGCGGGCTCCCGGATGTTGCGGCGCTCGCTGCTGATCGACTCGATGTCGTAGTACTTCGTGCCCCAGAAGGTGACCGTGAGGGAGCCGGGGGTCCACTCGGTCTGCACGTAGATGCCGGTGTCGGTGTCGTTGCGCCACTTGAGGTCGATCTGGCCCTCGTAGACCGTGGCCTCACGTCCCGCCGGGTAGCGGCTGATGTAGAAGCTGTGCGGCTTGTGGTAGACGTCCTCCAGCCCCGCGAAGAACACCGTGTTGAACATGGTGGTCGCGAACTGGCTGATGCCACCGCCCACCGCCTTGGACAGCTCGCCGCCGCTGATCACCGCCGCCGGGACGTAGCCCTGCGCTGTGCCGCGGGGACCGGTGTACCCGTTGAGGCTGAAGGTCTCGCCCGGTCGGACGAGGGCGCCGTCGACCTCCGCCGCCACGACGCGGATGTTCGTGCCACTGGCCTGGTTGGTGAACTCGGTGGTGAAGGAGCTGACCTTCTCGGTGATCCCCAGCGCCTGCGCCTGCTCGGTCGTGAGGGAGGCCGGCACCGGGCCCAGCACACCGGTGACCGTGCGCGGAGCCGGCTCGGTGAGCACCGGGAGCAGTTGGTCGGCCAGCTGGGCCGGGTTGATGCCCTGGCCGTCGACCGACGGGACGACGGCGATCGTGTCACCGGAGACCTCGAACCGGGCGTCCTGGGCGGGGGAGCCGAAGACGCCGAAGGCCTCGCCCATCTCCGCCTGCAGCGTCGCCGGGTCGACCGCGACGGCGAGGGTGCCGTCGTCCTGGGGGGTGAACGTCAGCGACGCGGCGATCGCGGTGACCGGGACCTCCACGGACTCCGAGCCGGCGGGGCCGACCACGGTGACCGGGGCCGAGAGCGCCGGGACGACCGTCTCCTCCAGCACCCGCGCGGCCTCCTCGGCCGCCACCTGCACCTCGGTCACCTCGACCGGGAGCTCGATCGGGTCGTCGACCGCGCCACCCGCGGCCAGCGTCGCGGTGATCGCCTCGGCAGCGCCGGCCCGGTCCAGGGTCCGGCCGTCGACCGGCTCCACGAGCGACGGTTCGGTGCCGTCGAGGGTGATCGTCGCGTCGACCGGCGCCCGGTCGACGGTGGCGGCGAGCTGCTCGAGCTGCGCGTCCAGCGCCGTCTCGTCGGCGGTGAGGACGGCGTCGACGTCGCGTTCGGCGAACAGCGAGGTGAAGCGGGTCCACGGGTTGAGGGGCTGGTCGTCGACGGCGTCCACGGTGGCCGGCACGTCCAGGGCGATCCCCGCCGACGCCGGGTGCAGCACGCCCGTCACGCCGTCGGCCACCACCGGGTGGTCGGCGGCGACCTTCGGCGCCAGGTCGCCCTCCAGCCGCTGTGCGGCGGCAGCGGGGGAGAGGCCGCTCACGTCGACGCCGCCGACGGCCGTCCCGCGGGGGACGTCGCCTCCGGCCAGGGCCAGGTCGGCGCCGTAGAGGACGCCCAGGGTCAGGAGGACGGCGGCAGGCACCAGCACCCTGCGTCGGCGCCACGCGGGGGCGCTGTTCCCGTCGCCGCCGTCGCTGCCGTCCCCGGCGCCGGTGGTGCCCGCCGGCGGTGGCCCGCCAGGACCGCGCGGAGCAGCGGCGGGCGAGGACCCGGTCGGGGCCTTCCGGTGAGCCGCGTCCCCGTTGCCGGTGTCCACGGATGCGGCGGCTGGGGTGTCCACGCGGGTGACCACGGCGGTGTCCTCGACCGCAGGACCACCCACCGGGGCGTCCGCGACCGTCGGGGAGTCGGCCGGCGAGGTGGCGGCTGGAGTGGGTGACCCGGGGACCAGGGGCTGCTCCGGTGCGGCGGGCGGCGGGGGGCCGCCTGCCTCGACGGGAGGGCCGATCACCTGGGTGTCCCCGGGCTGCGGGGTGTCCGCTGACGGCTCGCTGTCCGCGGGTGGCTGCGCTTCCCCGCGCTGCTCGGTGTCCACGGGCTGCTCGACGTCCGCGGGCTGCTCGGCGTCCGCCGGTGGCTCGGACTCCGCGGACGGCTCGGGAGCGGTGCCCTGGGCGGTGCCGACGCGTGCCGGCGGCTCGGCCGCGGCCGGGGAGTCGGCGGGCCCGGCCTTGGGCGGGGCCGGCGGTGCGGGCGGCGCCGGGCGGCTGCTGCCGACGGTGCCGTCGGGCTGCAGGCGCACGGTGTCCGAGACCCCGCGGGGTTCCTGCGGCATCGGTCGATCTCCGGATCGCGGGGGACCGGTGGCCGGTCCCGACGACGACGAAGCCGCCGACCCCCCGACCCCGCGGTGCGGGTCCGGGCTGTCGGCGGCTTCGTCGAGTGAGGGCTTCATCGCTGGCGCGACGATAGTTGGCCCACTCAGTTGGAGAGGCGCGCCTCGCCGTCGGTCTCGATGATGTCGGCCGCGATGTCGCGGAGCTTGTCCTCGTACTCACGTGCGTGGTGTCCACAGAAGACGAGGTCACTCCCACTCGGGAGGACCACTCGCACCTTGGCCAGAGCACCGCAACGGTCGCAGTGGAAGGGAACGACGAGTTCTTCGGTGGGCGGGGTCGTCGTCAGCGTCTGGGTCATCTGGCTCATCACTCGCTCTCTACCGCACGGACCCGCGGCTGCGGATCGGCCTCCTGCACAGCGCCAGGATGGCCCCTCGTGTTCCCGTTCCTGCGCCTGTCGTGCACGAACTCGCCGAATGAGATGCGGCCGTGACACTCGAGGTGCGGGTGGAGCGGGTCAGCAGGGGACGTCACTGGTTCGGAACTGGGTCCGGATGGTGCACGTGCTGGGTGGTGCTGTCACCGGCTGGCGGTGTGTGGGTCCGCTGCTGTTCTGACGTCCCCCACGCTACGCCGTCTACCCGGTGCGTGCCGTCGCACACCACCGCATCACCCGATGGGAGCGGTCGACCCGCTCGCGCGCCCGGACACACCAGCGGCCGGTCACCCGCTCGGGTCACCGGCCGCAGGCAACGTGCTGGAGCGGCCCCCTGCAGCAAGAGAGGGCTTCGCCCGGCCCCCTCCAAGGGCCCGCCCTGAGCGTGCGAAGGGTGGGGAGGAGGGGGTGTTTCTCAGTCCAGGTAGTCGCGCAGGACCTGGGAGCGGCTGGGGTGGCGCAGCTTGGACATGGTCTTGGACTCGATCTGGCGGATCCGCTCGCGGGTCACGCCGTAGACCTGGCCGATCTCGTCCAGGGTGCGCGGCTGGCCGTCGGTGAGCCCGAACCGCAGCCGGACGACGCCGGCCTCCCGCTCCGACAGCGTCTGCAGCACGCTGGTCAGCTGGTCCTGCATCAGGGTGAAGCTGACCGCGTCGACGGCCACGACGGCCTCGGAGTCCTCGATGAAGTCACCGAGCTGGCTGTCGCCCTCGTCGCCGATGGTCTGGTCCAGGCTGATCGGCTCCCGGGCGTACTGCTGGATCTCCAGCACCTTCTCCGGGGTGATGTCCATCTCCTTGGCCAGCTCCTCCGGGGTGGGCTCGCGGCCCAGGTCCTGGAGCAGCTCGCGCTGGATGCGGCCGAGCTTGTTGATGACCTCGACCATGTGCACCGGGATGCGGATGGTGCGGGCCTGGTCGGCCATGGCGCGGGTGATGGCCTGCCGGATCCACCAGGTCGCGTAGGTGGAGAACTTGTAGCCCTTGGTGTAGTCGAACTTCTCGACCGCGCGGATGAGTCCGAGGTTGCCCTCCTGGATCAGGTCCAGGAAGGCCATCCCGCGGCCGGTGTAGCGCTTGGCCAGGGAGACCACGAGACGGAGGTTGGCCTCCAGCAGGTGGTTCTTCGCGCGCTCACCGTCCCGGACGATCCAGTTGAGGTCCCGGCGCATCTGCGGGGAGAGCTTCTGGCCGTCCTCCTCGACCTGGCGGAGCCGCTCGGCGCCGTAGAGGCCGGCCTCGATCCGCTTGGCGAGGTCGACCTCCTCCTCGGCGGTGAGCAGGGCGACCTTGCCGATCTGCTTGAGGTAGGCGCGGACCGAGTCGGCCGACGCGGTGAGCTCGGCGTCCTTGCGGGCCTGCCGCAGCGCCTCGGACTCCTCCTCGTCGTCCCACTCGAAGTCGCCGCTGGGCTCGGCGTCCTTCTCCTCGGTCTCGGCGACGGCGACGCCGTCCTTGCCGGTCACGACGGTCTCGTCGAGCTTGAGGCCCTCGGCCCCGGCGTCGACCACGGCGAGGGTCGCCCCGTCGGAGGCGACGGCGGTGAGGACGGTGCCCTCACCGGTGCCCGGGGAGGGGCTGATCGTCGGCTTGCGGGAGGCGGTCTTCCTCGCCGGGGCCTTCTTGGCCGGGGCCTTCTTGCCCGTCGCGGTCACCGGTGCGGTGGTCGACGAGGCGCTGGCACGGGCGGCGACCGTCCTGCTGCGACTCTGGCTGCTCACCGTGGTCGCGTCCGGTCCTGGCTGGTCGGCGGGCACTCGGGTTCCTTCCCGTGCTACTGCAGTGCGTTCCTGGAGGGCCGCGGTGGCCTGCGGGCAGCGGCCCGGACGACGCTCGGGCGTGACAGGGCCCACCGAGGGACCGGACGAGACGCACGCCGTGCGGGGTTTCGCCGGGCCGGGAGTGGGGATGATCTATTGGCTAGGGGAGCGTCGCGGTGGGGCGTTCCCATTGTAACGACGCGCACGCGGGGGTCCACAGGTTCTGTGCGCGCGACCCGGTGCCCAGGCCGCCCCCCGCCCCGGACGGGGAGGAGGGGGGCCGACGTCAGTCCGTCGTCACTGACCGATGTGCTGCTCGGCTGCGAGTGCCGCGCCGACGATCCCGGCGTCGTTGAGCAGCTCGGCGGCGACGACCCGGGTCCGGGTGGACAGCAGCGGCACCCACTTCTCCGCCTTCTTGCTCACCCCGCCGCCGACGATGATCAGGTCGGGCCAGAGGCTGGCCTCCAGCGTGTCGAGGTACCGGTCCACGCGCTTGGCCCACTGCGGGTAGCTGAGCTCCTCGCGCTCCCGTGCCGACGCCGACGCGCGCTTCTCGCCGTCCTGGCCGTCGACCTCGATGTGGCCGAACTCGGTGTTCGGCACGAGGGTGCCGTCGATGAACAGCGCGCTGCCGATGCCGGTGCCGAAGGTCAGCATCAGCACCAGACCGCGCTCACCCCGGCCGGCGCCGTAGGCCATCTCGGCGATGCCGGCGGCATCGGCGTCGTTGAGCGTCTGGACGGTGCCGGGGATGACCGCCTCGAGCCCGGCGGCCATGTCCGTGCCGATCCAGCTCTTGTCCATGTTGGCGGCGGTGAAGGCCTCCCCGTGCTTCATCACCCCCGGGTAGGTGACGCCGATGCGTCCCTCCCACCCGAACTGCCCGACGATGTCGGCCACGACGCCGTAGACCGGGTCGGGCAGGGCCGGCTGCGGGGTCGGGATGCGCACCCGTGCCCCGACCAGCTCCCCCCTGTCCAGGTCGACCACACAGCCCTTGATGCCGCTGCCACCGATGTCCACTCCGAAGCCCTGCACGGGAGGCAGGCTAGCGACCCCCGCCGCGGACGGCGCACAGGTCGGGCAGGATCGCTCTCCGTGATGACCTCCGGCACCCCCGTGCCCGACCTGTCCACCGAGCTGCTGGAGCTGGCCCGGGCCACCGCCGAGGAGGCGGCAGTCCTCGTCGGGGCGGGGCGCAGCCGCGCCGCGGAGCAGGTCGACACCAAGTCCAGCCCGGTCGACGTCGTGACCGCCGTCGACACCGCCAGCGAGGAGCTCATCGTGCGCCGGCTGCTCGAGGCCCGGCCGGACGACGGGGTGTTGGGGGAGGAGGGCGCGTCCCGCACGGGCACCAGCGGCGTCCGCTGGGTGGTCGACCCGATCGACGGCACGGTGAACTTCCTCTACGGCCTGCCCGCCTATGCCGTCTCCATCGCCGGCGAGGTCGACGGGCGCATCGAGGTCGGCGTGGTGCTCAACGTCGGCACCGGCGAGCTGTTCACCGCGGTCCGCGGTCGGGGTTCCTGGCTCACCGCCCCTGGGGCGGCGGCGATGCAGCTGCACGGCAGCTCCCCGGCCTCGCTGGAGCAGACCCTGGTGGCGACCGGCTTCGGGTACCGGGTGGAGCAGCGCCGTGCCCAGGGCGCGGTCGTCGCGCAGCTGCTCCCCGAGGTGCGGGACATCCGCCGCTGGGGGTGCGCCTCGCTGGACCTGTGCGCGGCAGCGGCAGGCCGGGTGGACGCCTACTACGAGCTGGACCTCAAGCCCTGGGACCACGCGGCCGGCGCGCTCATCGCCGCGGAGGCCGGGCTGGTCGTCACCGGGACGGGTGGCCGCCCGTTCGCCGAGCCGATGGCGGTCGCGGTGGCCGACTCGGTCGCCGAGCCCCTGCTCGCGCTGCTGGACCGGCTGCACGCCGCCGGCTGACCGGGGACGCGCGGCGGGTCAGCAGTCCGCTTCGGCGCTCGCCGCCTCGAGCAGTGCGGCGGCGACCTCCTCCTCACTGGCCAGGCCGGCGAAGTCCGGCCCGATCACGAGGTCGACGACGCCGGTGGAGCGGGTGTCGACGCGGTTGGTGGCGCCGGGCAGGTACAGCCGCAGGAAGTCGGCGGCCTCCCGTCCCGGGCCGGCGAACCGCAGTTCCCCGACCCCGGTCACGTCGGCGGTGCTGGGGTCGTTGGCGGTCTCGGTGACGACGAACCCGCGGCTCTGCAGGGTCGTGGTGACCTCACTGGCCAGTCCGGGTGTGTCCGTGGCGTTGTAGACCCTGATCGACACCGTGGCCGGGTCCAGCTCGGTCGGCACGTTGCTGGCGCTGCTGCAGACCGCTTCCTCGGCCTGCTCCCGGGCCTTCTCGTCGCTGAGCACGTTCCACCAGACGCCCATGGCGGCCAGGGCGAGCACCAGCAGGAACACCAGGGCCGGCACCGGCCGGCGGTTGCGGCGCGGGGCGTCGGGTCCGCGCTCGGCGGTGTCGTCGGCGAGCTCGGTCACTGGGTCCTCACGGCGGCCGGCACGTACACGCAGTCGACCCTAGCGGCGTCCGGAGCGGCTACAGCGCACCGTCCTCGAGTGCGGCGCGTCCCAGCTGCACACAGGGGTCGATCTTGTCGGCGTAGCCGGTGGTGTCCTTGCCGGCCATCGCGCCGGCCGCCGACCGGGCCACGATGCCGGCGACGATCGCGGCGAACTTGAAGTAGGCGAAGCCCACGTACCAGTTCAGGTCCGACAGGTCGGCGCCGCTGCTGGCGGCGTACCGCTCGGCCAGCTCGAGCCGGGTCGGGAAGCCGGGCAGCGTGGTGACCTGCGAGACGGAGACGGCCCGCTCCTCGCCGGCCTGCGGCCAGTAGACGAAGAGCATCCCCAGGTCGGTGAGCGGGTCGCCGAGCGTGGACATCTCCCAGTCCAGGACGGCGCGCACCCGGCCGGGGGTCTGGGGGTCCAGCAGGCAGTTGTCCAGCCGGTAGTCGCCGTGGGTGATGCCCGTGCGCCGGGTGGCGGGCACGGTCTCGGCCAGCCGGGCGGCCAGTGCGTCCAGCTCCGGCCGGTCGGTGTCGCGGGTGGCGTCCCACTGCTTGGTCCAGCGGCGCACCTGTCGCTCCAGGAACCCCTCCGGGCGGCCGAAGTCGCTCAGCCCGACCGACGTGGGGTCGACGGCGTGCAGGGCGGCGAGGGTGTCCATCAGGCCGTCGGCCACGGCCCCGCGCTGGGCCGGCTCGTCGGCGTACCCGGGCGGCAGCTCGTTGACCACGTGCACGCCGACCACGCGTTCCATCACGTAGAACGGGGCGCCCAGCACGGAGGTGTCGGTGGCCAGGTGCAACGTGCGGGGCACCGGGACGGGGGTGCCGGCCAGCGCGGAGATGACCCGGTGCTCGCGCACCATGTCGTGGGCGGTGGCCAGCACCGCACCCGTCGGCGGCCGGCGCAGGATCACCACGTCGTCCTCCGGGCCGCCCTCCGGCGTCACCACGTACGTGAGGTTCGACATGCCCGCGGCGATCAGCTCGACCCGGACCGATCGCCACTTCTCGTGCCCGAGAGCAGTCGCCAGATAAGGGCCGACGACCCCCGGATCAGCACCCACTGGAGTCCCCACGGCGGCAGGGTAGCCTCTGGCGCTCCTCGGCTCGGCCGGCCTCCCGGAGGTCCCGATGTGTCGGTCTCCGACAGGCGGGCACAAACCGGGGCCGGACGGCGTTGGGCGGCTGGCTGGGTGCAGGACGCCGGGACGACCAGGAGGCGTGCTCGCCCACCGGTCGACCCGGACCAGTCCGGTGCACCACCGAGCGACCCGGGACAGGGGCCATGTGGCTCCCGGACCGGCGCGACACCCCCGGCCGCTCCTGGCGGCCGGCACCACCGCCGTCGGCGCCCGCCGCCGACGGCAGACGAGCGGGCCGTGCGCCCGCGACGAAGAGAGAGTGAGGGGCACACCATGGCCCAGGACTACGACGCCCCCCGGCGCAACGAGGCCGACGAGCTCGGCGAGGACTCCCTGGAGGAGCTGAAGGCCCGTCGGGCCGAGGCGCAGTCCTCCTCGGTGGACGTCGACGAGACCGACTTCAACGAGGCCCTCGAGCTCCCCGGAGCGGACCTGTCGAACGAGGAGCTCACCGTCCGCGTGCTGCCCAAGCAGGAGGACGAGTTCACCTGCTCGCGCTGCTTCCTGGTGCACCACCGCAGCCGGCTGGCGGCCACCCGCAACGGGCAGCCGGTCTGCCGGGACTGCGCGGCCTGAAGAAGGACCCCCTTGCCCCCCACCGCTCGCGAGCTCGGTGGCGGGGCCCTGCAAGGGGGGCCGTCCCAGTACGTCACCCGGCTCGCGGTGGGACCCTGCGAGGGAGCAGTTCGAGCACGTCGTCGTCGAGGGGAACCGATGAGCCAGCAGCCGCGTGACGTCCCGCCGCCGCGCCCCGTGGGCGGGACGCCGGTGGAGGGTGAGGTCGTCGGCGCCGACAGCGGCCTCGGCGCCGCTGCGCGGGCTCTCGCCGACGCCGTGGCCGGGCTGCTCGGCCGGGACGAACCCGGCGTGGGCACCCGCGGACGGGACGGCGGCGGACCGGGCCGGACGGCCGCGGGTGCACGGGCGGCGACCGGTGTGCTCGCCGACGTCGTCTCCGCGGTCACCGCCGCGGCCCGGGACGCCCGGGCCGGCTCCGGGCGCGAGGGCTCCGCGGGCACGGACGACCGCGGTGGGACGACCCGTGGGAACTCGGCCCCCTCCGGTCTGCTGGGCGACCTCCTGGACGCGGCTGCCCCCCGGCTCCCGATCCGGGACGGGGCCCGGCTGCGACGGGCTCATCCCGGCGCCTCCGACGCGGAGATCGCCGACGCCCTCGTCGCCCGGGCGGCCCGGCTCACCGGTGGGGTCGGCGCCGCGACCGGCGGTCTGGCCGCGGCGCAGTGGTTCGCGCCACCGTCCCTGGTCGCCGTCCCGCTGGAGCTCGGTGCGCAGACCGTGCTGGTGGCCGCCGTCGAGGTGGTCCTGGTCGGGGAGCTGCACGAGCTGGCCGGCCGGCCGGCGCCGGGCGATGCCCGGGCCCGAGCCGGTGCGTACCTGGCCAGCTGGAGCACCCAGCGGGCCGTCGGGAGCACCTCCTCCGGTGGGCTGTTCGCCGCGCTGAGCACGGCCGGGACGGCTGCGCTGCGGCGTCGGATCACCCGCCGCCTGGCCCGGAGCACGACGTCGGTGGCACCTCTGCTGGTCGGCGCGACCCTGGCCGCCCGCGGCAACCGCAGGGCGACGGCCGCGTTGGCCGACCGGCTGCGTGCCGACCTCGTGCTGCCGCCGTCCGCTCCCGGCGCCTGACCGCCGGGTCGGCCCGCACGGGCACCGGTCGGCGCGGCTAGCCTCGCCGCCGTGCCCGTTCCCCTGCCCGAGCAGCCCCCGGCCGGCGTGGCCGCCGTCGTCGACGTGCCCGTCGTCCTCGGCGCCGCCGCCGTCCTCCCGGCCTACGCCCTGCCCGGTGACGCCGGCGCCGACCTGTGCGTGGCCGAGGACGTGGTGCTCGCGCCGCACCAGCGCGCGCTGGTGGGCACGGGGGTCGCCGTCGCGATCCCCGAGGGGTTCGCCGGCTTCGTGCACCCACGCTCGGGGCTGGCGCACCGGCTCGGGCTGAGCCTGGTCAACGCACCGGGCACGATCGACGCGGGTTACCGGGGCGAGATCAAGGTCAACCTGGTCAACCTCGACCCGACCACCACGCTGCGGCTCTCCCGCGGCGACCGGGTGGCCCAGCTGGTGGTGCAGCCGGTGGTGCGGGCTCGGTTCGTGCCGGTCCCCGAGCTGCCCGGCAGCGAGCGCGGCAGCGGCGGGCACGGCTCCACCGGCGGGGCAGCTGCGCTGGCCGCCGACCTGACCCCCTCATCTCTGGAAGGACGGGCCTGACGATGCCGTTCGGACGTCGACGCAACCGGATCGACCGCAGCCTGCGGGAGCGGGGCGTGCCCCCGGAACCGCAGGTGCGGGAGCGGGAGGAGACAGCGACCAGCGGGCCGTGGGACGAGGCCGACGCCCCGGAGGACGGTCGGCCGCGCGTCGACCTCGGGGCCCTCCGGCTGCCGGCCCTCCCCGGCATGGAGCTGCGGGTGGACGTCAACGCCCAGCAGAAGGTGGTCGGGGCCAGCCTCCGTGCCGGCGACTCGCTGCTGCAGCTGTCGGTGTTCGCCGCCCCGCGTGCCGGCGGCCTGTGGGACGACGTCCGCGCCGAGCTCGCCCGCGGGGCGAGCGGGCAGGGCGGCCGGCTCACCGAGGTGGACGGGCCGTTCGGCCCTGAGCTGGTCGGGTCCATCCTGGTCGCGGCGCCACCGCAGCCGGGGGAGACCGGGGCACCCAAGCCGGTGCGCCGTCCCACCCGCTTCCTGGGCGTCGACGGCCCCCGGTGGTTCCTCCGCGGGATGATCAGCGGCTCCGCGGCCGCCACGCCGGAGGCGGCTGCGCCGCTGGAGGCGGCGTTCCGGTCCGTCGTCGTCGTCCGCGGGCCGCAGCCGATGCCCGTGCGCGAACAGCTCCCCCTGACGCTGCCACCGCAGGCAGCCCAGCAGGTCGCCCGCCGGCAGGCCGCGGGCCAGGCCCCGCGGCCGACCGCCCGCCGACCCGCCGCACCGGCAGCACCTCCGACGACGCCGCCGGCCGCGTCTCCGGTCGCGCCGCCGCCGGCCACGCCGCCGACCAGTCGACCGCCCGCTGCGCCGCCCACCGAGCCCGGGACCGTCGGGTGACCGAGCCCGTCCGGCACGACTACGGCCCCGGGCCCGACCAGTTCCTGGAGGTCTCCCTGCCGGCCGGCGACGGCCCGGCGCCCGTCGTGGTGGTGGTGCACGGCGGCTTCTGGCGGGCCCGCTACGGCATCGAGCTGGCCCGTCCGCTGGCCGCCGACCTCGCCGCCCGAGGCTGGGCCGCGGTGGCCGTGGAGTACCGCCGGGTCGGTGCCGGTGGGGGCTGGCCCACCACGCTCCAGGACGTCGCCGCTGCGGTGGACGCCCTTCCCGACGTGCCGTCCGCGGCGCGCCTGGACCTCGGTGACGTCACCGTCCTGGGCCACTCCGCGGGCGGGCACCTCGCGGCGTGGACCGCGGGCCGCGGCCGGTTGCCCGCCGGGGCGCCGGGGGCCGACCCGCGGGTGCCGGTCAGCGCAGTCGTCGCCCAGGCCGGTGTGCTGGACCTGGGTGCGGCGGTCGCCGCCGATCTCGGGGACGGGGCCACGGCCGGCTTCCTCGGCGGCACGCCGGCGGAGCTGCCCGACCGGTACGCCGCGGCGGACCCGGTGCGGCTGCTGCCGACCGGGGTGCCGGTCCTGTGCGTGCACGGGGAGGAGGACACCTCCGTGCCGCTGGACCAGAGCCGGCGGTTCGCCGCCGCCGCGGCCGCGCTCGGGGACACGGTCGAGGTGGTGGTCGTCCCCGGTGACCACATGGCCGTGATCGACGTCTCCGGTGTGGCCTGGCGACGCACCGTGGACTGGCTGGCCGACCGTCGGACAGCGGCCGCCGGCGGCACTACCCTGGGATCGTGACCGAGACCAGGACCGGTGCCTCCACGGAGCCCGGCGCGCGGGGCTGGCTGTCCCGCAAGCTCCAGAAGCTCACCGCCGACGACCGGACCGTGGACGCCCAGGAACTCCGCTCCGGGGTGGCGTCCGCCGGCTGCTCGGCGGTCAGCGCCTGCCGCAAGGGCGAGGTCGTGACGGTCACCGGTCGGCTGAAGTCGGTCGTCTACACCCCGCGCGAGACGGTGCCCACCCTGGAGGCCGAGCTCTTCGACGGTTCCGGGTCGGTCACGCTGGTCTGGCTGGGCCGCCGCCGGATCCCGGGCATCGAGCCCGGCCGCCGGCTCACCGCACGCGGGCGCTTCGCGGCCTTCGAGGGCCGGCAGGTCATCTACAACCCCTGGTACGAGCTGAGCGCCGGGTGACCCGGTCGTCGGTGCGGGCATGACCGGACGGCCCGGCGGGACCCAGTGGTGAGCGAGCCCGACCGCGGGGGAGTGACGTTCGACCGGCACCTGGTGCTGGACCAGCTGGGTGGCTGGCGCGGCATGGTCGACGCCTCGCTGCCCACGATCGCGTTCATCGTGGCCAACTCCGTGGGCGGCCTGACCGTCGGCATCTGGGCGGCCCTGGTCGCGGCGGTGCTGGTCTTCCTGCTGCGGTTGGTCCGCCGGGAGGGCATCCAGCAGGCCGTCAGCGGGCTGTTCGCCGTCGCCGTGGCCGTGGCGATCACCGCGTACTCCGGGCAGGCCCGGGACTTCTTCGTGCTGGGCATCGTGCGCGGCGCCGTGATAGCCGTGATCCTGCTCGGCTCGATCCTCTTCCGCCGTCCGCTGGTGGGGGTGATCGCCGAGTTCCTGGCGCCGAGCCACCTCGGGGCGATGTCCGCCCACCGGCTGCCGTCGCTGCGCGGTCGCGCGCGCCGGGACCCAGCCGCGACGCCCGTGCCGGTGGAGGGGGGCGCCACCGTGCCGGTGGTGTCCGGCGCCCGGGCTCCGGACCCCGAGCCGGAGCGGCACTGGCGCGAGGACCCGCGGATGCTGCGGGCCTACAGCTGGCTGACCGTGCTGTGGGCGGCGGTGTTCCTGCTGCGGGCCGCCGTCCAGGGGTTCTTCTACCTGCGCGACGAGGTCGAGCTGCTGGCGACGTCCTCGCTGGTGCTGGGCCTGCCGCTGACCGCGGCCCAGCTCGTGGTGACCCTGTGGGTGGTGGCCCGGCTGCACCGGCACCGCTCCGAGCCGCCGCTCGTCGAGGACCCGGCAGAGCCCGAGGACCGCTCCACCGCCTGACGGCCACCGCTGCGGGTGGGTCGCTCAACAGCTCCCGTCGGGGCACATGATCGTCTGCAGCTGCTCCTCGATGTCGCCGTGGGCGACGAACAGCAGTTCGTCCCCGGCCTCCAGCGGCTCGTCGGGGTCGGGGGCGATGACGCGGTCGCCACGCAGGATGGTGGTGAGCACGGTCTCCCGGGGCAGCGGCACCTCGCGCACCGGCCGGCCCACCCACGGGGTGTCGTCGGCGAGGGTGATCTCGACCAGGTTCGCCGCGCCCTTGCGGAAGCTCATCAGCCGGACGACGTCGCCCACCGTGACCGCCTCCTCCACCAGGGCGGCGAGCACCCGGGGAGTCGAGACGGCGACGTCCACGCCCCACGACTCGGTGTAGAGCCACTCGTTGCGTGGGTCCTTGACCCGGGCCACCACGCGGGCAACCGCGAACTCGGTCTTGGCCAGCAGCGAGACGACCAGGTTGGCCTTGTCGTCACCGGTGGCGGCGATGACCACGTCACAGGTGGCCAGCTGGGCCTCCTCCAGGGAGGAGACCTCACAGGCGTCGGCCTGGACCCACTCGGCGCCCGGCACCGCCCGGGGCTTGACCCGGGAGCCGTTCTTCTCGATGAGCATCACGGCGTGGCCGTTGCCCAGCAGTTCGGTGGCGATGGACCGGCCGACCGCGCCGGCCCCGACGATGGCGACGCGCATCAGCGCTGCCCTCCGGTGTGACCCTGCTCGACGGCCTGGTGCACCCGCTCGGTGAGCTCGTCGGTGGCGGCGACGACGAGGTGGTCGCCCGTCTGCAGCACCGTGGTCGGGGTGATGAGCTGCGCCTCACCGAAGCGCACCAGCCAGGCCGCCCGGGCACCGGAGGCCTTCTCCAGCTCGGCCAGCGGCCGGCCGACCCAGCCGTCGGTGACGGTGATCCGCATGAGCAGCACCTTGCCGGTGGGCTCCCGCCAGATCTCGGTCACCTTCACCGAGAGCAGTTCCCGCATCAGCCGGCCGACCGTCCACGGCACGGTGGCGACGCTGGGGATGCCCATCCGCTCGTACACCTCGGCCCGCTTGGAGTCGTAGATCCGGGCGACGACGTGCTCGACGCCGAACGTCTCACGGGCGACGCGGGCGCCGATGATGTTGGAGTTGTCCCCGCTGCTCACGGCGGCGAACGCCCCGGCGGAGTCGATGCCTGCGTCCAGCAGGGTCTGCCGGTCGAAGCCGAGCCCGGTCACCTGGCGGCCGCCGAACTCGGGACCGAGCCGGCGGAAGGCCTCGGGGTCCTGGTCGATCACCGCGACGCTGTGGCCGATCACCTCGAGTCGCCGGGCGATCGCCGAGCCGACGCGGCCGCAGCCCATCACGACCACGTGCACCTGTGTCCCACCCCGTCTGCTGCATCCGTGCCGCCCCTGCGGACCGCCGGGGCGTACAGCGCGCGAACGTACACCCGAAGCGGGCCCGTCGTGGCACAGCGGGGGCCGGATCGCCGAGTGCGCAGCCCGTGTGAGTGAGGTCGCCCCGTTCCGGCCCAACGGTGGGCTCAGCGTCCGTACCATCGCCGCCGTGCCAAGCCTGTCCGACCTCGGACAACTCCCGAAACGGCTCGTCCTCGGCCGGCCGGTCCGCAGCGACCGCGCCGGTGAGTCGTTGCTGCCCAAGCACCTCGCACTGCCGATCTTCGCCAGCGACCCGCTCTCCTCCGTCGCCTACGCGACGCAGGAGATCCTCATCTTCCTGACGCTGGCCGGGACGACGTTCCTCTTCCTCACCCCGTGGCTGGCCGCGCTCGTGGTCCTGCTGCTGACCGTCGTCGTCCTCTCCTACCGCCAGGTGGTGCACGCCTACCCCTCGGGCGGCGGCGACTACGAGGTGGCGATGAAGAACCACGGCCAGTTCGCCGGCCTGGTCGTCGCCAGCGCGCTGCTCGTCGACTACGTGCTCACCGTCGCGGTGTCGGTCAGCTCCGGCACGGACAACATCATCTCCGCGTTCCCGGAGCTCGCCGAGCACCGGGTCCTCATCTCCGTCGGGCTGGTGGCCCTGCTCGTGGCGGTGAACCTGCGCGGGGTGCGGGAGTCGGGGAAGACCTTCGCCTTCCCGACGTACGCGTTCATCGCCTGCATCCTGGTGATGATCGGCACCGGGCTGATCCGGGAGCTCGTCACCGGCGGCGACGTGGTGGCCGAGAGCGCGGGCTACGCGATCGAGCCCGAACCGGGCTACGAGCAGGTGACCGGCCTGGCGCTGATCTTCTTCGTGCTGCGGGCCTTCGCCTCCGGGTGCACGGCGCTCACCGGGGTGGAGGCGATCGCCAACGGTGTGCCGGCGTTCCGCCCACCGAAGAGCCGGAACGCGGCGACGACGCTGGCGCTGATGGGCGGCATCGCGGCCACGATGTTCGCCGGCGTCACGGCGATGGCCCTGCTGGCCGACGTGAAGTACGTGGAGAACGCCTGCGACCTGGTGGGCTTCGACTGCGAGAACCAGCCGCAGCGGACCGTGATCGCGCAGGTGGCGGCGGCGACCTTCGGCGGCGCGGACTCCATCGGCTTCTACCTCGTCCAGGCGGCGACGGCGCTGGTGCTGATCCTGGCGGCCAACACGGCCTTCAACGGCTTCCCGCTGCTGGGCTCGGTGCTCGCGCAGGACCGGTTCATGCCCCGCCAGCTGCACACCCGCGGCGACAAGCTGGTCTACAGCAACGGGATCCTGCTGCTCGCCGGCTTCGCGATCCTGCTGCTGATCGTCTTCGAGGCCGACTCCACCCAGCTGATCCAGATGTACATCGTGGGCGTCTTCACCAGCTTCTCGATCGGCCAGTGGGGCATGGTGCGGCACTGGAACCGCGAGCTGCGCAGCGAGACCGAGCCCGCCGCCCGCGGTCGCATGCAGCGCTCCCGGCTGATCAACGCCGTCGGCGGCACGCTGACCAGCGTCGTCCTGTTCATCGTCGTGGTCACCAAGTTCACCGGCGGGGCGTGGATCGTGCTCGCCGCGATGCCGGTGATCTTCCTGCTGATGCGCGGGATCAACCGGCACTACTCGCAGGTGGCCGCGCAGCTGGTGCCCGACAGCGACGCGCGGACCAAGCCCAGCAGGGTGCACGCGGTCGTCCTGGTGTCCAAGGTGCACAAGCCAACGCTGCGGGCGCTGGCCTTCGCCCGCGCGACCAGGCCCGACGTCCTGACCGCGCTGACGGTCAACGTGGACGACGCAGACACCCGCGCACTCCAGCGGGACTGGGAGCGCTACGACATCCCGCTGCCGCTGACCGTGCTGGAGTCGCCGTACCGGGAGATCACCCGCCCCGTCCTGGACTTCGTCAAGGACATCCGGCGCGCCGGCCCGAGGGACCTGGTCGTGGTTTTCGTGCCGCAGTACGTGCTGGGCCACTGGTGGGAGAACCTGCTGCACAACCAGAGCGCGCTGCGACTGCGCACCCGACTGCAGTTCCTGCCCGGGGTGATGATCACCAGCGTGCCGTGGCAGCTGGAGGGCTCGCACGACCGCGACGGCGGGAACGGCGGCGGCCCGATCCCTGGCGACCTGCGACGCGGACTGACCTCCGAGGCCGAGCAGACCCCCTATGGCTGAGCGCCGTCGCCGTCCTGCTGCCCGCCCGCAGCGCCAGGCCCCCGACTCGCGTGGCGGCTGGGTGGGCCGGCGCTTCGAGGTGACCGTCGGCCCGGTCGCGCACGGCGGGCACTGCGTGGCCCGGCACGAGGGCCGCGTCGTCTTCGTCCGGCACACGCTGCCCGGCGAGCGGGTGGTCGTCGAGGTGACCGAGGACCGGCAGAAGGGCTTCTGCCGCGGCGACGCCGTCGAGGTGCTGGAGCCGGCGCCGGACCGGGTGGAGCGGCCGTGCCCGTACAGCGGCCCCGGGCGGTGCGGGGGGTGCGACTGGCAGCACGTCAGCCGCGCCGGCCAGCTCGGGCTCAAGGCCGACGTCGTCCGCGAGCAGCTGTCCCGGCTCGCCGGGCTGGACGTCGACGTCACCGTCGAGGCGCTGCCCGGTGGGCCGCTGCGCTGGCGGTCCCGGGCGCGGTTCGCCGTCGACCGCACGGGCTCGCCCGGGTTGCGCCGGCACCGCTCGCACGACGTCGTCCCGCTCGACGACTGCCCGATCACCGCCGAGCCCGCTGCCCAGGCGGTGCTGGCCCGGCGCTGGTTGGACGCCGGTGCCGTGGACGTCGCCCTCGACTCGGCCGGTGTGGTGACGACGACGACGCTGGACCGCCGCGGCCGGCCGCTGGAGACCCAGGTGCTGCGGCCCGGCGCCGAGGTGCCCGAGGAGCCGGCCGGGCGGGCGCAGCGGACCGCCGGTGGCCGGGACTGGGAGGTCGAGGGCACCGGTTTCTGGCAGGTGCACCCGGCCGCCGCCGACGCACTGGTGGGCGCCGTCCTCGGCTTCGCCGCGGTGCAGCCGGGGGAGACGGTGCTGGACCTCTACGCCGGTGCCGGCCTGTTCGGTGGGGCGCTGGCGCCCGGGGTGGGCGCCGCGGGCCGGGTGGTCTGCGTGGAGTCCGACGCCGCGGCCTGCGCCGCTGCCGACGCGAACCTCGCCGACCTGCCGCAGGCCGAGGTCTGGCAGGGCGACGTGGACGCTGCCGGGCTCACCGAGCTGCTCGGCGACCTCGGCCGGCCGGACGTCGTCGTGCTGGACCCGCCGCGGGCGGGTGCCGGGCAGGACGTCAGCCGGGTGCTCGCCGGTGCCGGGGCCCGCGCCGTGGTCTACGTGGCCTGCGACCCGGCGTCCCTGGCTCGCGACGTCGCCGCGTTCGGGCAGGCGGGCTACCGGCTGGCGGACCTGCGGGCGTTCGACTGCTTTCCGATGACCGCCCACGTGGAGTGCGTCGCCCTGCTGGTCAGGGCGTAGGCGAGCGGGTCAGAGCGGGCTGCGAGCGGCGTCCTCGCGCGGCAGCACCCACCGGTCGTCGGCCTTGCGGATGAGGAAGTCGGCGAGCAGGAACGCCTCGTGTACGGCTTCGGTGAGCAGGTCGCGGACGTTGCGGTAGGTGGTCACGTCAGTGCCTCCAGTGCTGCCGAGTGCGTGCGGATCAGGCGTCCCCAGGTCGGCCTGTCGGTCGATCCGTGTGTCCTGGGTCACGACTGTCATCGGCGTCTGGAAGCGTCTGCCGTACCGCGACCGGGTCCGCTCTCACTCGGGCGTGGTAGCTGGTCCGGGTCTGTTCGTCGGCTCGGGCGATCAGGTCGCTCGGTCGACGTCGGGACCGTCGTGGCCAACGCGACCGACGGCAACTGGTCGTCCGCGGCGTTCGGGGTCCTGCTCGCCGGGGTCGCCCGCTCCCGGCTGTGGACGCTGCACCGGGCCGGCCGTCCCTCGCCTGGTCAGGCCCGCACGGCCAGCAGGTAGGCCTGGGGGCTCTTCTCGTACACCGACGGTTCCGGCTCGCGGACCACCCGGGCGCGCACGTCCAGACCGGCCTCGCTCAGCTGTCGCTCGACCCGGTCGGGGTCCAGCCGCCAGCCGTGCAGCGAGATGTCGTGCCCGTAGCCCTGCCGGTGGTGCACCGGCTCGTCGGCGGCGGCCTGGAACGCCAGCAGCAGTGGTGCATCCGGCCGCAGGACGCGGGCCAGCTCGCTGAACACCCGTGGCTGGTGCTCCGGCGGCGTGTGGATCACGGAGTACCAGGCGAGCGCACCGGCCAGCCCGCCGTCCGGCAGGGGCAAGGCGGTCAGAGAGCCGACCTCGAAGCGCAGGTGCGGGTGGCACCTGCGGGCCACCTCGACCATGCCGGGGGAGAGGTCGACGCCGAACACCTCGACGCCCAGGGCGTGCAGGTGGCCGGTGATCCGGCCCGGTCCGCAGCCGAGGTCGCCGACCGGCCGCCATCGGCGGCGAGCACCTGCTCGGCGAAGACGCCGAGCAGCGCCCGGTCCATCGGGCTCTCCGCCAGCGCCGTCCGCAGCAGCTCCTCGTAGGAGGGCGCCACGGTGTCGTAGGCGGCGCGGGTCTCGGCCAGGTGGTCGGTGGCGTCGCCGGGCTCGGTCACGCCGGGGACCGTACGGCGCGGCACCGACAGGTCACGGTCCGGACAGGCGTGCGATCCGCTGCGTCCGCTCTCGCCCATCACCGTCCGTCGGAACCGGTCCCCCAGCGGGGGTCGAACACCGCGGCCCCCGGTGGTGTCCACGAGGACGTGCAGCGCTGCGGTGACGGATGGCGACGCTGCGCCACGACGTTCCGCGCGGGTCGAGAGTCCGCCACCGACCGGCCTGGCGGAACCGGTGACCACCCGGAGACTGACCGCCCTGGTCGCCGTGGATCGCGTGACCTCGATGAAGGGACTTCTCTTGCGCATTCGACGCCTGTTCTCCGCCGCCCTGGTGGGCGCCGGTCTCAGCATCGCCGTGGCCACGCCCGCCCACGCTGATCACGTCCTGCAGATCGTCACGATCGACGGCGAGGACACGTGCCGGCTCGGCGGCACCCTTCTCGGGAGCGGTGTCCACGAGCAGGGCAGGCTGGTGCAGCGCAAGGTCGAGGACGGCGTGACGACCAGCTACCGATGTCAGTTCCGCGGGATCTCCGCGGAGGACGGCGAGGGGTTCGTCATGCCGCGGAACGGTCTCCGTCTCACGGTGCCGTGCTGGCTGATGCCCGACTCCGAGGAGGAGTCGAGTTCCGGGAGTCTGCGAGTGACTCCGAGCGGGAACGCCACCGTCGACTGCCGGTAGCTGCACCGACCGCCGCGTGAGGACGTCGGGGCCCTGGGGGCGCTCGATCATGGAGTTCCGGTGGCGACCCGCCGAGGGGGGTCGGCGAGCCGCCCCGCCGGCTCCATGATCGTTCGCCGGGACCCGTCGCCCATCGGGTCCGCCAGGTCACGCTTCGAACACACGTGCGATCCGCGGTCGAGGTCGCCGCGATGTCCGCGCACACTGACCCGGTGGACGTCGCACTGCCCCCGGGCTGGCCGGACGAGGTCTGGTCGCCCGGCGCCCCGGACTGGGAGCGGACCGCGGTCAGCTGGCTGTTCGACCTCGTGCCACCGGACTACCGGTCCCACGAGGTGTTGCGCCGCTACCCGGTGCTGCTGGCCCGGTTCGCCGGTGACCACGTCGCCGCGGGGCTCGAGGCGGCGCGGGCCGGCTGGCGCACCGTGCGGGTGGAGCTCGCCGACCAGCTGCCACCGGAGGCGATAGAGGCCGCGATCAGCGCCTACGAGCGGGAGGGCGCCCGGCTCACCCGGGCCGCACGCGGGGTCGAGGTGGTCGCCGGGGCGTTGCGCGGCGAACGCTGGGTGCCCCGGCTCTAGGTCCGCTGCCCAGGGGGCAGGTGGCCGGTTCGCCGTTACAGTGGGGTTTCACCGGTTGCGCCCCACCGGACGCCGCCGACGTCGAGAGGACCCTGCCCCGTCGTGTCGTTGCTCAGCTCGTTGACCGGGCCCGCCGACCTCCGGGCACTGCGCCCCGACCAGTTGCCGGCGCTGGCCGGCGAGATCCGCGACGCGCTGGTGGCCGCGGTCGCCAAGACCGGCGGCCACCTGGGGCCCAACCTCGGCGCGGTCGAGCTGACCATCGCCGTCCACCGGGTCTTCGAGTCCCCGCGCGAGCCGGTCATCTTCGACACCGGACACCAGGCCTACGTGCACAAGCTGCTCACCGGCCGGCTCGACGGCTTCGCCCAGCTCCGCCAGCGGAACGGGTTGTCCGGCTACCCCAGCCGGGCCGAGAGCGAGCACGACTGGGTGGAGAACAGCCACGCCTCGACGTCGCTGTCCTACGCCGACGGGCTGGCCAAGGCGTTCGCCGTCCGCGGTGACGTCCGCCCCGTGGTCGCGGTGATCGGCGACGGCGCGCTCACCGGTGGCATGGCCTGGGAGGCGCTGAACAACATCGCCGCCGCGCAGGACCGCCCCGTTGTCATCGTCGTCAACGACAACGGCCGCTCCTACTCCCCGACGATCGGTGGGGTGGCCGACGCGCTCGCGACGCTGCGGCTCCGCCCGGGGTACGAGGAGGCGCTGGCCGCCGTCCGCCAGGCCCTGCACCGGGCACCCGTCGTCGGCACGAAGCTCTACGACGCCCTGCACGCGATCAAGAAGGGGCTCAAGGACGTCCTGGCCCCGCAGGGCATGTTCGAGGACCTCGGCATGAAGTACGTCGGCCCGGTCGACGGCCACGACGTGGAGATGATGGAGTCGGCGCTGCGCCGGGCACGCTCCTTCGGTGGGCCGGTCATCGTGCACGCCGTCACGACCAAGGGCTTCGGCTACCCGCCGGCGGAGACCGACACGATCGACGCCTGGCACTCCACCGGGGTCTTCGAGCCCGACAGCGGGCTCTCCTCGGCCGCCAAGGGCCCGGAGTGGACCGACGTCTTCGCCGACGAGCTGGTGCGGATCGGCACCGAGCGCTCCGACGTCGTGGCGATCACCGCGGCGATGCTGCACCCCACCGGGCTCGCGCCGTTCGCCGAGCGGTTCCCGGAGCGCACCTACGACGTCGGCATCGCCGAGCAGCACGCGCTCACCTCGGCCGCCGGGCTCGCGATGGGCGGCCTGCACCCCGTCGTCGCCATCTACTCGACCTTCCTGAACCGCGCCTTCGACCAGCTGCTGATGGACGTCGCGCTGCACGGCCAGCCGGTCACCCTGGTCCTCGACCGGGCCGGCGTGACCGGCTCCGACGGCGCCTCGCACAACGGCATGTGGGACATGTCGATCTGCTCGATCGTCCCGGGGCTGCAGCTGGCGGCGCCGCGGGACGAGGCGACGATGCGCGAGGCGCTCCGCGAGTCGGTGCAGGTCTCCGACGGGCCCACCGTCATCCGCTTCCCGAAGGGCGCGCTGCCGCCGGAGGTGCCGGCGCTCGAGCGGCGCGGCCGGGTCGACGTGCTGCGCCGGGGGGCGGCCCCCGAGGTGCTGCTGGTCGCCGTCGGCTCCCTGGTGCCGATGTGCCTGGCGGTCGCCGAGCGCGCCGCCGACCACGGCATCGAGGTCACCGTCGTCGACCCGCGCTGGGTGATGCCGGTCGCCGACGAGCTGGTCGCGCTGGCCGGCGAGCACCGGCTGGTGGTCACCGTCGAGGACGGCGGCCGGGCCGGCGGGGTGGGCACGCTGCTGTCGCAGGCACTGCAGGACGCCGACTGCGACGTGCCGGTGCGCACGCTCGGCCTGCCGCAGCAGTTCTTCGAGCACGGCAGCCGGGGTCAGGTGCTGGCCGACGTCGGCCTCACCGAGCAGGACGTCGCCCGCCGCATCGTCGAGTGGGCCGCCCGGGTCGCCGACCGCGCCGCGGCGACGACCGAGCCGCAGCCCGAGGGTGCCGAGGGTCAGCAGTGACCGATCAGGTCATCGCCGAGATCCAGGTCGCACCGTCGCCACCCGGCACCCCCGACGACCCGCACGCCTTCGTCGAGGCGGCGATCCGGGTGATCCAGGCCTCCGGGCTGCGCGCCGAGGTCGGCGCGCTGGGCACCACGCTGGAGGGTGACGCCGACACGGTGTGGGCGACCCTGCGGGCCGCGCACGACGCAATGATCGCCGCCGGCGCGAAGGCCGGCATCTCGCACGTGAAGATCGCCTCGGTGGACCGCACGATGGACAGCCTCACCCACAAGTTCCGCTGACCGCCTTCCGCGGCGGCACCCCCAGGATCAGGTGACCTGGTCGTGTGGGCACCTACCGCGCGGTCTGCCACCAGGTAGGCGCCCCTGGGACCAGGTGACCTGATCCCAGGGGGTCCGACCTCAGGCGGGGAGCGAGGCCACGCCCCTGGGGAGGAACCGCGAACCGGTGACGGCCGCCGACACCCCGGCCCGGTCCAGGTGGGCGGAGATCCCGCCCAGCCAGAACGGCCAGCCGGCGCCGAGCAGCATCGCCAGGTCGATGTCCTGCACGGCCTGGACGACGCCCTCGTCGAGCATCAGCCCGATCTCCTCGGCCAGCGCCCGCTCGGCCCGCGAGCGCAGCTCGTCGGCGGTCAGCGGGGAGTCACCCGCGTCGATGCCGGCGAGCTCGGGGTCGATGACGCCGGGCTCGGTGAAGACCGAGGTCTTGCCCAGCTCGACCATCCGACGCAGGCCCGCGCCGACGCCGAAGCGGTCGGGGAACGCCTCGTGCATCCGCTCCGCCACGTGGAGCGCGACCGGCGGACCGACCAGCGTCAGCAGCTCGAACGGCGTCATCGGCAGGCCCAGCGGCTCCAGCGCCGTCTCCGCGACCGCGACCGGCGTGCCGGCGTCCACGGCCGCGGTGACCTCGCCGAGGAACCGGGTGAGCAGCCGGTTCACGACGAACGCCGGGGCGTCGGCGACCAGCACGCAGGACTTGCCGAGCTGCTTGCCGACGGCGAAGGCGGTGGCCAGCGTGGCGTCGTCGGTGCGCTCGGCGCGCACCACCTCCAGCAGCGGCAGGACCGCGACCGGGTTGAAGAAGTGCAGGCCGACGACCCGCTCGGGGTGCTGCAGCCGCGCGGCCATCTCGGTCACCGACAGCGCCGAGGTGTTGGTGGCCAGCACGCACTCCGGCCTCACCACTGCCTCCACCTCGGCGAACACCTGCTGCTTGACCGACAGCTCCTCGAACACCGCCTCGATGACCAGGTCGGCGTCGGCGAAGGTGCCCTTGTCCAGCGAGCCGGTGACCAGGCCCTTCAGCCGGTTGAGGGCGTCGGGGGAGAGCCGCCCGCGGCCGGCCAGCTTCTCCAGTTCGCCGTGCACGTAGCCGACGCCCTTGTCGACGCGGGCCTGGTCGACGTCGGTGAGCACCACGGGCACCTCGAGCCGGCGCACGAACAGCAGCGCCAGCTGGGAGGCCATCAGCCCGGCACCGACGACGCCGACCTTCGTCACCTTCCGGGCCAGCTTCCGGTCCGGCGCACCGGCGGGACGCTTGGCCCGCTTGTTGACCAGGTCGAAGGCGTACAGGCCGGCCCGCAGCTCGTCGCTCATCAGCAGGTCGGTGAGCGCGTCGTCCTCGGCCGCCGTCCCGGTGGTGAAGCCGGCGTCGCCGGCCCGGGCCAGGTCCAGCAGCTCCACCGCACGCAGCGCCCCGGGGGAGGCGTTGCGGGTGCGGGCGGCGACGAGCTGCCGGGCGCGGGAGATCGCGTCGTCCCAGGCCGTCCGATCGACCTCGGGACGGCGGACGGCGACGTCCCCGCTGAGCACCCCGGCCGCCCATGCCAGCGAACGCTCCAGGAAGTCAGCCGGCTCGAACACCGCGTCGGCCATGCCCAGCTCAGCGGCCTTCGGTGCCGGGGTCACCTTGTTCTGCGCCAGCGCGTTCTCCACGATCACGGTGACCGCGGCGTCGATGCCGATCAGCTCCGGGAGCAGCTGGGTGCCGCCCCAGCCGGGCACCAGGCCGAGGAAGACCTCGGGGAAGGCGACGACGGCGGTGCTGGCGATCGTCCGGTGGTGGCAGTGCAGCGCCAGCTCCAGGCCACCGCCCATCGCCGCGCCGTTGACGAACGCGAACGTCGGGATCGTCGACTCCTTGAGCCGGCGGAACACCCGGTGCCCGGTCTCGGCGATCTCCCGGGCGTCGGCGGCCGAGGTGATCGACGGGACGCCGGAGAGGTCGGCGCCGACGGCGAAGATGAACGGCTTCCCGGTGACGGCGATGGCCGCCGGGGCGGAGGAGTGGGCGGCGATCTCGTCCAGGGCGGTGTCCAGCGAGGCGAGCCCGCCGGGGCCGAACGTGGAGGGCCGGGTGTGGTCGTGCCCGTTGTCCAGCGTGATCAGCGCCAGCTCACCGGCCAGCCCGGGCACCCGCAGGTACCGCACCTTGGCGACGGTGAGGACCTCGTCGGCGAACACTGCACTCACTTCGCTGCACCTTCCCAGTTCGGGTTCTCCCAGATGACGGTGCCGCCCATGCCGATGCCGATGCACATGGCGGTGAGGCCGTAGCGCACGTCGGGTCGCTCGGCGAACTGCCGGGACAGCTGCGTCATCAGCCGCACGCCCGAGGAGGCCAGCGGGTGACCCACGGCGATCGCGCCGCCCCAGGGGTTGACCCGTGCGTCGTCGTCGGCGACGCCGAAGTGGTCCAGGAACGCCAGCACCTGGACGGCGAAGGCCTCGTTGAGCTCGAACAGACCGATGTCGTCGATGGTCAGCCCGGTGCGGGCCAGCGCCTTCTCCGTCGACGGGATCGGGCCCACGCCCATCACCTCGGGCTCGACCCCGGCGAAGCCGAAGCCGACCAGCCGCATGCCGACGTCGAGCCCCAGCTCCTCGGCGACCTCCTCGGCGGCGAGCAGGCACCCGGTGGCGCCGTCGTTCAGCCCGGCGGCGTTGCCGGCGGTGACGTGACCGTGTGGGCGGAACGGCGTCTTCAGCGTCGACAGGCCCTCGAGCGTGGTGTTCGGCCGCGGCGGCTCGTCGACGGTGGCCAGGCCCCAGCCGGCCTCGGCCGAGCGGGTCGCCACGGGCACCAGCTCCGGGCCGATCTGGCCCGTGGCCACCGCTGCGGCGTACTTCTGCTGGCTGGCCACCGCGAACGCGTCGGCCCGCTCCTTGGTCAGGTGCGGGAACCGGTCGTGCAGGTTCTCCGCGGTGGAGCCCATCACCAGCGCGGAGTCGTCGACGATCCTCTCGCTGACGAACCGCGGGTTCGGGTCGACGCCCTCGCCCATCGGGTGGTGGCCCATGTGCTCGACCCCGCCGGCGATCGCGACGTCGTAGGCGCCGAAGGCGATGCCCGACGCGGTGGTGGTCACGGCGGTCATCGCCCCGGCGCACATCCGGTCGATCGCGAAGCCGGGCACGCTCTTCGGCAGCCCGGCCAGCAGCGCGGCGGTGCGGCCGATGGTCAGGCCCTGGTCGCCGATCTGGGTGGTGGCGGCGATGGCCACCTCGTCCACCCGCTCGGCCGGCAGCGACGGGTTCCGGCGCAGCAGCTCGCGGATGCAGCGCACGACGAGGTCGTCGGCGCGGGTCTCGGCGTAGATGCCCGTGGGGCCCGCCTTGCCGAACGGGGTGCGGACGCCGTCGACGAAGACGACCTCACGCAACGAGCGTGGTCGTCGCTCTGCAGATGACACAGGACCTCCGCGATGAGTTCGGTGCCGCCCGAGCGAGGCGGCGACCCGAAGTTACCCGCTGGTAACCGGAGGCTCCACACCCGCCGGGGTGACCAGGCCGTTCCGGATCACGGTCCGGCAACAGTGCTGGCATGTGCTTGCAGTCACACCTGGGGGCAGACACGATCCCTTCCGGAAATCTCCCGGATCCAACGACGGAACGGCAGGTCGAACATGGCGCGACAGCGCACCCTGATGACTGCTCTCGCAGCCTCACTCGTCTTCTCGATGGCCGCCTGCGGCAGCGACGACTCCGGCGGCGGCGGTGGCGGTGGCGGGGACGCCGCCGAGGCCGCCGGCAAGGTGGGGGTGATCCTCCCCGACACCGCGTCCTCGGCCCGCTGGGAGAGTGCAGACCGCCCGCTGCTGGAGGCCGCCTTCGAGGAGGCCGGTGTCGAGGCCGACATCCAGAACGCCCAGGGCGACGCCCAGCGGATGGCGACGATCGCCGAGCAGATGATCACCGGCGGCGTGACCGTCCTGGCGATCACGAACCTGGACTCCGCCTCCGGTGCCGCCATCCAGCGCCAGGCCGAGCAGCAGGGCGTGCAGACGATCGACTACGACCGGCTCACCCTCGGTGGGGAGTCGGACTACTACGTCTCCTTCGACAACACCGAGGTCGGCCGCCTGCAGGGCGAGGGCCTGGCCCAGTGTCTCGGCGACGAGCCGGCGAACATCGCCTTCCTCAACGGCTCGCCGGACGACAACAACGCCACGCTGTTCTCCGAGGGCGCCCACGAGGTGCTCGACCCGATGACCCAGTACACCCAGGTCGCCGAGCAGGCCGTGCCCGAGTGGGACAACCAGCAGGCCGCGACGATCTTCGAGCAGATGTACACCCAGGCCGGGGGCGACATCCAGGGCGTGCTCGCCGCCAACGACGGCCTCGCCAACGCGGTCATCTCCATCCTGGGCCGCAACAACGTCGCCGGCACCGTGCCGGTGACCGGGCAGGACGCCACCACCGAGGGCCTGCAGAACATCCTGGCCGGCAACCAGTGCATGACCGTCTACAAGCCGATCGAGGCGGAGGCCACCGCCCTGGCCGACCTCGCGGTCGCGCTGGTCAACGGCGAGAGCCCGGAGGTCGACGGCGAGGTCGAGGACGTCGAGGGTGGTCGCACCGTCCCGGCCGTGCTGCTGGACCCGGTCTCGGTCTTCCGGGACAACGTCAAGCAGGTCGTCGACGACGGCTTCGTCGACGCCGCCGACCTGTGCACCGGTGAGTACGCCGCCGCCTGCACCGAGCTCGGCATCCAGTAGTCCACCGTCAGCAGGGGCGCCCTCTCCGGGGGGGCGCCCCTGTCGGCCTGTCCAGGCAGGAAGGGACCCACGTGTCCGCTCCAGAGCGCGATCACGGCACCACGACCGTCGGCCGGCCCACCCTCGAACTGCGCGGGGTGGACAAGAGCTTCGGCGCCGTCCAGGTGCTGCACGACGTCCACCTCACCGTCTACCCCGGGAAGGTCACCGCGCTGGTCGGTGACAACGGAGCGGGCAAGAGCACGCTGATCAAGGGCATCGCCGGCATTCACCCGTTCGACTCGGGCGAGGTGGGGTTCGAGGGCGAGAAGGTCACCCTGCACAGCCCCCGGGACGCCGCCCGGCTGGGGATCGAGGTCGTCTACCAGGACCTCGCGCTCGCCGACAACCTCGACGTCGTCCAGAACATGTTCCTGGGCCGGGAGCGCAAGCGCGGGATCCTGCTCGACGAGCAGTCCATGGAGGAGGCCGCGCGGGACACCCTCGGCAAGCTGTCGGTCCGCACACTGAAGTCCGTCCGGCAGCTGGTGTCCAGCCTCTCCGGTGGCCAGCGGCAGACGGTCGCCATCGCCAAGGCGGTCCTCTGGGAGTCCAAGCTCGTCATCCTCGACGAGCCGACCGCCGCGCTGGGGGTCGCCCAGACCCGGCAGGTGTTGGACCTGGTCCGCCGGCTGGCCGATGCCGGCCACGCCGTCGTCTTCATCACCCACAACATGGTCGACGTGTTCGAGGTCGCCGACCGGGTGGCGGCGCTCTACCTGGGCCGGGTGGCCGCCGACGTCCCGATCGACCAGGTCGACCGCACCCAGGTCATCGAGCTCATCACCTCCGGCCAGTCCGGTGACCTGGGCCTCTCGGCCGAAGACCTCGAGGACTGAGAGGACGTCATGTCGAGCAACACACTGACCGCCGCCGAGGCGAGCGGTCCGCAGAAGCCCGCCGCGGGCTTCGAGGGCGACCGGCAGGACAACACCCTCGGCGGCGCAGTCCGGGGCTATCTGGACAAGCTGCGCGGCGGTGACCTGGGGGCGCTGCCGGCCGTCCTGGGCATCATCACCCTCGGCATCCTGTTCACGGTGCTGCGGCCGGGCACCTTCCTGACCCCGCTCAACCTGGCCAACCTCGCCGTGCAGGCCACCCCGATCATCGTGCTGGCGATGGGCCTGGTCTTCGTCCTGCTGCTGGGCGAGATCGACCTGTCGGCCGGGGTGGTCAGCGGAGTCTGCTCCGCTGTCCTGGCTCAGCTGCTGGTGCAGGGCGGGTTCGGCTGGCCGGTCGCCGTGCTCGCCGCGATCGTCACCGGTGCGGTGATCGGGATGTTCACCGGCAGCCTGGTCGGCATGGTCGGGATCCCGTCGTTCGTGGTGACCCTGGCGCTGTTCCTCGGCTGGCAGGGCGTGACCCTGCGGCTGATCGGCCAGGGCGGCACCGTGCCCGTGCGGGAACCGGTGATCCGCGCACTGGCCAACGAGAACCTGCCGCTGACGGTCGGCTGGGCGCTGGCCGTGCTGGTGGCGGTCGGCTACGCCGCGATCGAGCTCTGGCGCTGGCGGGCCAAGCGGGCCCGGGACCTGGCCCACCAGCCGCTGGTGCTGGTCGTCCTCCGCGTGGTGCTCATGGCCGTGGTGGTGCTGGGCGTGACCTGGATCCTGAGCCAGGACCGGGCGCTGTCGGCGGCGGTCGACCTGGCCGGCATCCCGTACGCCATCCCGCTGGTCATCCTGCTGCTGCTGGTGGTCACCTTCGTGCTGTCCCGCACCGGCGTCCGGCGTCACCGAGCTCAGCCGCGAGGTGGCGAGGATGCCGCTGATCGCGGCCAGGCTGGAGGAGATGACGAACGCCATCACCCGGATCCGGGTCACGTTGATGCCCGCCCGGCGGGCCGCCTCGGCGTTGCCGCCGACCGCGTACATGTGCCGGCCGAAGCTGGTGCGGGACAGCACGAAGGTGACCACCAGCAGCAGCAGGATGACCAGCGGGATGGCGTACGGGATGCCGGCCAGGTCGACCGCCGCCGACAGCGCCCGGTCCTGGCTCAGGATCCAGGTCACGCCCAGCACCACCACGGCCATGAGCACCACGCGGAGGACGACCAGCACCAGCGGCTGGTGGGCCAGGTCCCGGGCCCGCTTGGCCCGCCAGCGCCAGAGCTCGATCGCGGCGTAGCCGACCGCCACCAGCACGGCCAGCGCCCAGCCGACCGTCAGCGGCAGGTTCTCGTTGGCCAGTGCGCGGATCACCGGTTCCCGCACGGGCACGGTGCCGCCCTGGCCGATCAGCCGCAGGGTCACGCCCTGCCAGCCGAGGAACAGCGCCAGGGTCACCACGAACGACGGGATCCCGACCATGCCGACCAGGCTGCCGGTGAACATCCCGATCACCGCACCGGTGACGATCGCGGCGAGCACGGCGACCGGCCAGCCGAACCCGCCCTGCACCAGCAGCTGAGCCAGGACAGCGGAGCAGACTCCGCTGACCACCCCGGCCGACAGGTCGATCTCGCCCAGCAGCAGGACGAAGACCAGGCCCATCGCCAGCACGATGATCGGGGTGGCCTGCACGGCGAGGTTGGCCAGGTTGAGCGGGGTCAGGAAGGTGCCCGGCCGCAGCACCGTGAACAGGATGCCGAGGGTGATGATGCCCAGGACGGCCGGCAGCGCCCCCAGGTCACCGCCGCGCAGCTTGTCCAGATAGCCCCGGACTGCGCCGCCGAGGGTGTTGTCCTGCCGGTCGCCCTCGAAGCCCGCGGCGGGCTTCTGCGGACCGCTCGCCTCGGCGGCGGTCAGTGTGTTGCTCGACATGACGTCCTCTCAGTCCTCGAGGTCTTCGGCCGAGAGGCCCAGGTCACCGGACTGGCCGGAGGTGATGAGCTCGATGACCTGGGTGCGGTCGACCTGGTCGATCGGGACGTCGGCGGCCACCCGGCCCAGGTAGAGCGCCGCCACCCGGTCGGCGACCTCGAACACGTCGACCATGTTGTGGGTGATGAAGACGACGGCGTGGCCGGCATCGGCCAGCCGGCGGACCAGGTCCAACACCTGCCGGGTCTGGGCGACCCCCAGCGCGGCGGTCGGCTCGTCGAGGATGACGAGCTTGGACTCCCAGAGGACCGCCTTGGCGATGGCGACCGTCTGCCGCTGGCCACCGGAGAGGCTGGACACCAGCTGCCGGACGGACTTCAGTGTGCGGACCGACAGCTTGCCGAGGGTGTCCCGCGCGGCCTCCTCCATGGACTGCTCGTCGAGCAGGATCCCGCGCTTGCGCTCCCGGCCCAGGAACATGTTCTGGACGACGTCGAGGTTGTCGGCGAGCGCGAGGTCCTGGTAGACGACCTCGATCCCCAGCCGGGCGGCGTCCCGGGGGCTGTGCAGGGTGACCTTCTCGCCCTCGAACCCCACCTCGCCCGAGTCGAACGGGTGAATGCCGGCGATGCCCTTGATCAGCGTGCTCTTGCCCGCTCCGTTGTCACCGACCAGCGCGGTGACCTTCCCGGGGTAGACGGTGAGGTGGACGTCGTGCAGCACCTGGACGGCGCCGAAGCTCTTGTCCACCCCGCGCAGTTCGAGGGTGGGCCGGCCGACGGTCGTGGTGCCGTGATCGCGCTCTGGAGCGGACACGTGGGTCCCTTCCTGCCTGGACAGGCCGACAGGGGCGCCCCCCCGGAGAGGGCGCCCCTGCTGACGGTGGACTACTGGATGCCGAGCTCGGTGCAGGCGGCGGCGTACTCACCGGTGCACAGGTCGGCGGCGTCGACGAAGCCGTCGTCGACGACCTGCTTGACGTTGTCCCGGAAGACCGAGACCGGGTCCAGCAGCACGGCCGGGACGGTGCGACCACCCTCGACGTCCTCGACCTCGCCGTCGACCTCCGGGCTCTCGCCGTTGACCAGCGCGACCGCGAGGTCGGCCAGGGCGGTGGCCTCCGCCTCGATCGGCTTGTAGACGGTCATGCACTGGTTGCCGGCCAGGATGTTCTGCAGGCCCTCGGTGGTGGCGTCCTGCCCGGTCACCGGCACGGTGCCGGCGACGTTGTTGCGGCCCAGGATGGAGATGACCGCGTTGGCGAGGCCGTCGTTGGCGGCGAGCACGCCCTGGATGTCGCCCCCGGCCTGGGTGTACATCTGCTCGAAGATCGTCGCGGCCTGCTGGTTGTCCCACTCGGGCACGGCCTGCTCGGCGACCTGGGTGTACTGGGTCATCGGGTCGAGCACCTCGTGGGCGCCCTCGGAGAACAGCGTGGCGTTGTTGTCGTCCGGCGAGCCGTTGAGGAAGGCGATGTTCGCCGGCTCGTCGCCGAGACACTGGGCCAGGCCCTCGCCCTGCAGGCGGCCGACCTCGGTGTTGTCGAAGGAGACGTAGTAGTCCGACTCCCCACCGAGGGTGAGCCGGTCGTAGTCGATCGTCTGCACGCCCTGCTGCTCGGCCTGGCGCTGGATGGCGGCACCGGAGGCGGAGTCCAGGTTCGTGATCGCCAGGACGGTCACGCCGCCGGTGATCATCTGCTCGGCGATCGTCGCCATCCGCTGGGCGTCGCCCTGGGCGTTCTGGATGTCGGCCTCGACACCGGCCTCCTCGAAGGCGGCCTCCAGCAGCGGGCGGTCTGCACTCTCCCAGCGGGCCGAGGACGCGGTGTCGGGGAGGATCACCCCCACCTTGCCGGCGGCCTCGGCGGCGTCCCCGCCACCGCCACCGCCGCCGCCGGAGTCGTCGCTGCCGCAGGCGGCCATCGAGAAGACGAGTGAGGCTGCGAGAGCAGTCATCAGGGTGCGCTGTCGCGCCATGTTCGACCTGCCGTTCCGTCGTTGGATCCGGGAGATTTCCGGAAGGGATCGTGTCTGCCCCCAGGTGTGACTGCAAGCACATGCCAGCACTGTTGCCGGACCGTGATCCGGAACGGCCTGGTCACCCCGGCGGGTGTGGAGCCTCCGGTTACCAGCGGGTAACTTCGGGTCGCCGCCTCGCTCGGGCGGCACCGAACTCATCGCGGAGGTCCTGTGTCATCTGCAGAGCGACGACCACGCTCGTTGCGTGAGGTCGTCTTCGTCGACGGCGTCCGCACCCCGTTCGGCAAGGCGGGCCCCACGGGCATCTACGCCGAGACCCGCGCCGACGACCTCGTCGTGCGCTGCATCCGCGAGCTGCTGCGCCGGAACCCGTCGCTGCCGGCCGAGCGGGTGGACGAGGTGGCCATCGCCGCCACCACCCAGATCGGCGACCAGGGCCTGACCATCGGCCGCACCGCCGCGCTGCTGGCCGGGCTGCCGAAGAGCGTGCCCGGCTTCGCGATCGACCGGATGTGCGCCGGGGCGATGACCGCCGTGACCACCACCGCGTCGGGCATCGCCTTCGGCGCCTACGACGTCGCGATCGCCGGCGGGGTCGAGCACATGGGCCACCACCCGATGGGCGAGGGCGTCGACCCGAACCCGCGGTTCGTCAGCGAGAGGATCGTCGACGACTCCGCGCTGGTGATGGGCTCCACCGCGGAGAACCTGCACGACCGGTTCCCGCACCTGACCAAGGAGCGGGCCGACGCGTTCGCGGTGGCCAGCCAGCAGAAGTACGCCGCAGCGGTGGCCACGGGCCAGATCGGCCCGGAGCTGGTGCCCGTGGCGACCCGCTCGGCCGAGGCCGGCTGGGGCCTGGCCACCGTCGACGAGCCGCCGCGGCCGAACACCACGCTCGAGGGCCTGTCGACGCTGAAGACGCCGTTCCGCCCACACGGTCACGTCACCGCCGGCAACGCCGCCGGGCTGAACGACGGCGCCACCGGGTGCCTGCTCGCCGCCGAGGAGGTCGCCGAGGAGCTGGGGCTCGACGTCGGCATGCGGCTGGTCGGCTTCGGCTTCGCCGGGGTCGAGCCCGAGGTGATGGGCGTGGGCCCGATCCCGTCGACGGAGAAGGCGCTGGCCCGCACCGGGCTGACCATCGACGACATCGGTCTGTTCGAGCTCAACGAGGCCTTCGCCGTCCAGGTGCTGGCGTTCCTGGACCACTTCGGCGTCGCCGACGACGACGCACGGGTCAACCCCTGGGGCGGCGCGATCGCCGTGGGTCACCCGCTGGCCTCCTCGGGCGTGCGGCTGATGACGCAGCTGTCCCGGCAGTTCGCCGAGCGACCCGACGTGCGCTACGGCCTCACCGCCATGTGCATCGGCATCGGCATGGGCGGCACCGTCATCTGGGAGAACCCGAACTGGGAAGGTGCAGCGAAGTGAGTGCAGTGTTCGCCGACGAGGTCCTCACCGTCGCCAAGGTGCGGTACCTGCGGGTGCCCGGGCTGGCCGGTGAGCTGGCGCTGATCACGCTGGACAACGGGCACGACCACACCCGGCCCTCCACGTTCGGCCCCGGCGGGCTCGCCTCGCTGGACACCGCCCTGGACGAGATCGCCGCCCACTCCTCCGCCCCGGCGGCCATCGCCGTCACCGGGAAGCCGTTCATCTTCGCCGTCGGCGCCGACCTCTCCGGCGTCCCGTCGATCACCTCGGCCGCCGACGCCCGGGAGATCGCCGAGACCGGGCACCGGGTGTTCCGCCGGCTCAAGGAGTCGACGATCCCGACGTTCGCGTTCGTCAACGGCGCGGCGATGGGCGGTGGCCTGGAGCTGGCGCTGCACTGCCACCACCGGACGATCGCCAGCACCGCCGTCGTCGCCTTCCCCGAGGTCTTCCTCGGCCTGGTGCCCGGCTGGGGCGGCACCCAGCTGCTCCCGGAGCTGATCGGCATCGACGCCGCGGTCACCGTGATCGTGGAGAACGCGCTGGCGCAGAACAAGGTGACCCCGGCACCGAAGGCCGCTGAGCTGGGCATGGCCGACGCGGTGTTCGAGCCGGCTGACTTCCTGGAGCGTTCGCTGGCATGGGCGGCCGGGGTGCTCAGCGGGGACGTCGCCGTCCGCCGTCCCGAGGTCGATCGGACGGCCTGGGACGACGCGATCTCCCGCGCCCGGCAGCTCGTCGCCGCCCGCACCCGCAACGCCTCCCCCGGGGCGCTGCGTGCGGTGGAGCTGCTGGACCTGGCCCGGGCCGGCGACGCCGGCTTCACCACCGGGACGGCGGCCGAGGACGACGCGCTCACCGACCTGCTGATGAGCGACGAGCTGCGGGCCGGCCTGTACGCCTTCGACCTGGTCAACAAGCGGGCCAAGCGTCCCGCCGGTGCGCCGGACCGGAAGCTGGCCCGGAAGGTGACGAAGGTCGGCGTCGTCGGTGCCGGGCTGATGGCCTCCCAGCTGGCGCTGCTGTTCGTGCGCCGGCTCGAGGTGCCCGTGGTGCTCACCGACGTCGACCAGGCCCGCGTCGACAAGGGCGTCGGCTACGTGCACGGCGAACTGGAGAAGCTGGCCGGCCGCGGGCGGCTCTCCCCCGACGCCCTCAACCGGCTGAAGGGCCTGGTCACCGGCTCGCTGGACAAGGGCACCTTCGCCGACGCCGACCTGGTCATCGAGGCGGTGTTCGAGGAGCTGTCGGTCAAGCAGCAGGTGTTCGCCGAGGTGGAGGCAGTGGTGAGGCCGGAGTGCGTGCTGGCCACCAACACCTCGGCGCTGTCGGTGACCGAGATGGCCGCGCGGCTGCAGCACCCCGAGCGGGTCGTCGGCCTGCACTTCTTCAACCCGGTCGCGGTCCTGCCGCTGCTGGAGGTGGTGCGCGCCGAGCGCACCGACGACGCCACGCTGGCCACCGCCTTCGCCGTCGGCAAGCAGCTCGGCAAGTCCTGCGTGCTGGTCGCCGACGCCCCGGCGTTCGTCGTGAACCGGCTGCTCACCCGGTTCCTCGGCGAGGTCACCGCGGCCGTGGACGCCGGCACGCCGGTCGCGGTCGCGGAGACGGCGCTGGAGCCGCTGGGCCTGCCGATGACGCCGTTCGAGCTGCTGACGCTGGTCGGTCCGCCGGTCGCGCTCCACGTGGCGGAGCGGATGCACGAGGCGTTCCCCGACCGCTTCGGCGTCGGCGCGGGCCTGCGTCGGATGGTCGAGCTGGGCAAGACCTCGGTCTTCACCGAGCCCGGCGTCATCGACCCCGAGCTCGCCGGCATCGACGCGGGTGACTCCCCGCTGACCGCCGACGAGCTGCGCTCGCGGGCCGAGCGGGCGCTGGCCGAGGAGATCGGGCTGATGCTCGACGAGGGCGTCGTCCAGGCCGTGCAGGACATCGACCTGGCGATGCTGCTCGGCGCCGGCTGGCCGTTCTGGCTGGGCGGGATCTCCGCCCACCTGGACCGGGCCGGGGTGTCGGCGGCCGTCACCGGTTCGCGGTTCCTCCCCAGGGGCGTGGCCTCGCTCCCCGCCTGAGGTCGGACCCCCTGGGATCAGGTCACCTGGTCCCAGGGGCGCCTACCTGGTGGCAGACCGCGCGGTAGGTGCCCACACGACCAGGTCACCTGATCCTGGGGGTGCCGCCGCGGAAGGCGGTCAGCGGAACTTGTGGGTGAGGCTGTCCATCGTGCGGTCCACCGAGGCGATCTTCACGTGCGAGATGCCGGCCTTCGCGCCGGCGGCGATCATTGCGTCGTGCGCGGCCCGCAGGGTCGCCCACACCGTGTCGGCGTCACCCTCCAGCGTGGTGCCCAGCGCGCCGACCTCGGCGCGCAGCCCGGAGGCCTGGATCACCCGGATCGCCGCCTCGACGAAGGCGTGCGGGTCGTCGGGGGTGCCGGGTGGCGACGGTGCGACCTGGATCTCGGCGATGACCTGATCGGTCACTGCTGACCCTCGGCACCCTCGGGCTGCGGCTCGGTCGTCGCCGCGGCGCGGTCGGCGACCCGGGCGGCCCACTCGACGATGCGGCGGGCGACGTCCTGCTCGGTGAGGCCGACGTCGGCCAGCACCTGACCCCGGCTGCCGTGCTCGAAGAACTGCTGCGGCAGGCCGAGCGTGCGCACCGGCACGTCGCAGTCGGCGTCCTGCAGTGCCTGCGACAGCAGCGTGCCCACCCCGCCGGCCCGGCCGCCGTCCTCGACGGTGACCACCAGCCGGTGCTCGCCGGCCAGCGCGACCAGCTCGTCGGCGACCGGCATCACCCAGCGCGGGTCGACGACGGTGACCTCGATGCCGTGGTCGGCGGCGCGCTCGGCGACCGCCAGGCACATCGGCACCAGGGAGCCGACGGCGACCAGCAGCACCTCGGGGGCCGCCCCCCGGCGCAGCACGTCGACCCGGCCGCGCCGCTCGAGCGCCGGCACCTCCGGCGGCAGCGCGCCCTTCGGGAAGCGGATGACGGTGGGCCCGTCGGAGACCTGCACCGACTCGCGGAGCGCCTCGCGCATCGTCGCCTCGTCCCGCGGCGCCGCCAGCTGCAGCCCCGGGACGATCGAGCAGATCGACATGTCCCACATGCCGTTGTGCGAGGCGCCGTCGGAGCCGGTCACGCCGGCCCGGTCGAGGACCAGGGTGACCGGCTGGCCGTGCAGCGCGACGTCCATCAGCAGCTGGTCGAAGGCGCGGTTCAGGAAGGTCGAGTAGATGGCGACGACGGGGTGCAGGCCGCCCATCGCGAGCCCGGCGGCCGAGGTGAGCGCGTGCTGCTCGGCGATGCCGACGTCGTAGGTGCGCTCCGGGAACCGCTCGGCGAACGGCGCGAGCCCGGTGGGGTGCAGCATCGCCGCGGTGATCGCCACGACGTCGGAGCGCTCGGTGCCGATCCGCACCAGCTCGTCGGCGAAGACGTCGGTCCACTCCGGGCCCTTGGCGGCCGAGGAGAGCCCGCTGTCGGGCTCGAAGACCCCGGTGGAGTGCCAGGCGTCGATCGTGTCGGTCTCCGCCGGCGGGTAGCCGAAGCCCTTGGTCGTGACGGCGTGCACGATGACCGGCCCACCGAAGGAGCGTGCCCGGCGCAGCGCCGACTCCATCATCTCCACGTCGTGGCCGTCGACCGGGCCGACGTACTTCATGCCGAGGTCCTCGAACATGCCCTGCGGGGCCAGGACGTCCTTGAGCCCCTTCTTGATCGCGTGCAGGGCGTCGTAGAGCTTCGTGCCGACGACGGGTGCCCGGTGCAGGGCCTGGCGGACGGCGGCCAGCGCCTCCTCGTACCCCGGGCGGAGCCGCAGCGTCGCGAGCGCGTCGGCCACCCCACCGATCGTCGGGGAGTAGGAGCGGCCGTTGTCGTTGACGACGATGACAACGGGGCGGTCCTGCGCGGCGGCGATGTTGTTCAGCGCCTCCCAGGCCATGCCACCGGTGAGCGCGCCGTCGCCGATCACCGCGACCACGGGGCGGACGTCACCGCGGACGGCGAACGCCTTGGCCAGCCCGTCGGCGTAGGACAGCGACGTCGAGGCGTGGCTGTTCTCCACCCAGTCGTGCTCGCTCTCGGCCCGGCTGGGGTAGCCGGACAACCCGTTCCGCTGGCGGAGCTGGGCGAAGCCGTCGAGCCGGCCGGTGAGCAGCTTGTGCACGTAGGCCTGGTGTCCGGTGTCGAAGATGACCGGCTCGCGCGGGGACTCGAAGACCCGGTGGACGGCGATGGTCAGCTCGACCGCGCCGAGGTTGGGCCCCAGGTGGCCGCCGGTCTTGGCGACCGCGGCCACCAGCGCGTCGCGGATCTCGCCGGCCAGCGCCGGCAACTGGTCGGGGCGCAGTGCCCGGAGGTCGGCGGGCCCGGTCAACGAGCTGAGCAACGACACGACGGGGCAGGGTCCTCTCGACGTCGGCGGCGTCCGGTGGGGCGCAACCGGTGAAACCCCACTGTAACGGCGAACCGGCCACCTGCCCCCTGGGCAGCGGACCTAGAGCCGGGGCACCCAGCGTTCGCCGCGCAACGCCCCGGCGACCACCTCGACCCCGCGTGCGGCCCGGGTGAGCCGGGCGCCCTCCCGCTCGTAGGCGCTGATCGCGGCCTCTATCGCCTCCGGTGGCAGCTGGTCGGCGAGCTCCACCCGCACGGTGCGCCAGCCGGCCCGCGCCGCCTCGAGCCCCGCGGCGACGTGGTCACCGGCGAACCGGGCCAGCAGCACCGGGTAGCGGCGCAACACCTCGTGGGACCGGTAGTCCGGTGGCACGAGGTCGAACAGCCAGCTGACCGCGGTCCGCTCCCAGTCCGGGGCGCCGGGCGACCAGACCTCGTCCGGCCAGCCCGGGGGCAGTGCGACGTCCACCGGGTCAGTGTGCGCGGACATCGCGGCGACCTCGACCGCGGATCGCACGTGTGTTCGAAGCGTGACCTGGCGGACCCGATGGGCGACGGGTCCCGGCGAACGATCATGGAGCCGGCGGGGCGGCTCGCCGACCCCCCTCGGCGGGTCGCCACCGGAACTCCATGATCGAGCGCCCCCAGGGCCCCGACGTCCTCACGCGGCGGTCGGTGCAGCTACCGGCAGTCGACGGTGGCGTTCCCGCTCGGAGTCACTCGCAGACTCCCGGAACTCGACTCCTCCTCGGAGTCGGGCATCAGCCAGCACGGCACCGTGAGACGGAGACCGTTCCGCGGCATGACGAACCCCTCGCCGTCCTCCGCGGAGATCCCGCGGAACTGACATCGGTAGCTGGTCGTCACGCCGTCCTCGACCTTGCGCTGCACCAGCCTGCCCTGCTCGTGGACACCGCTCCCGAGAAGGGTGCCGCCGAGCCGGCACGTGTCCTCGCCGTCGATCGTGACGATCTGCAGGACGTGATCAGCGTGGGCGGGCGTGGCCACGGCGATGCTGAGACCGGCGCCCACCAGGGCGGCGGAGAACAGGCGTCGAATGCGCAAGAGAAGTCCCTTCATCGAGGTCACGCGATCCACGGCGACCAGGGCGGTCAGTCTCCGGGTGGTCACCGGTTCCGCCAGGCCGGTCGGTGGCGGACTCTCGACCCGCGCGGAACGTCGTGGCGCAGCGTCGCCATCCGTCACCGCAGCGCTGCACGTCCTCGTGGACACCACCGGGGGCCGCGGTGTTCGACCCCCGCTGGGGGACCGGTTCCGACGGACGGTGATGGGCGAGAGCGGACGCAGCGGATCGCACGCCTGTCCGGACCGTGACCTGTCGGTGCCGCGCCGTACGGTCCCCGGCGTGACCGAGCCCGGCGACGCCACCGACCACCTGGCCGAGACCCGCGCCGCCTACGACACCGTGGCGCCCTCCTACGAGGAGCTGCTGCGGACGGCGCTGGCGGAGAGCCCGATGGACCGGGCGCTGCTCGGCGTCTTCGCCGAGCAGGTGCTCGCCGCCGATGGCGGCCGGTCGGCGACCTCGGCTGCGGACCGGGCCGGATCACCGGCCACCTGCACGCCCTGGGCGTCGAGGTGTTCGGCGTCGACCTCTCCCCCGGCATGGTCGAGGTGGCCCGCAGGTGCCACCCGCACCTGCGCTTCGAGGTCGGCTCTCTGACCGCCTTGCCCCTGCCGGACGGCGGGCTGGCCGGTGCGCTCGCCTGGTACTCCGTGATCCACACGCCGCCGGAGCACCAGCCACGGGTGTTCAGCGAGCTGGCCCGCGTCCTGCGGCCGGATGCACCACTGCTGCTGGCGTTCCAGGCCGCCGCCGACGAGCCGGTGCACCACCGGCAGGGCTACGGGCACGACATCTCGCTGCACGGCTGGCGGCTGGACCCCGACCGGGTCGAGCGACAGCTGAGCGAGGCCGGTCTGGACGTGCGCGCCCGGGTGGTCCGCGAGCCGGAACCGTCGGTGTACGAGAAGAGCCCCCAGGCCTACCTGCTGGCCGTGCGGGCCTGACCAGGCGAGGGACGGCCGGCCCGGTGCAGCGTCCACAGCCGGGAGCGGGCGACCCCGGCGAGCAGGACCCCGAACGCCGCGGACGACCAGTTGCCGTCGGTCGCGTTGGCCACGACGGTCCCGACGTCGACCGAGCGACCTGATCGCCCGAGCCGACGAACAGACCCGGACCAGCTACCACGCCCGAGTGAGAGCGGACCCGGTCGCGGTACGGCAGACGCTTCCAGACGCCGATGACAGTCGTGACCCAGGACACACGGATCGACCGACAGGCCGACCTGGGGACGCCTGATCCGCACGCACTCGGCAGCACTGGAGGCACTGACGTGACCACCTACCGCAACGTCCGCGACCTGCTCACCGAAGCCGTACACGAGGCGTTCCTGCTCGCCGACTTCCTCATCCGCAAGGCCGACGACCGGTGGGTGCTGCCGCGCGAGGACGCCGCTCGCAGCCCGCTCTGACCCGCTCGCCTACGCCCTGACCAGCAGGGCGACGCACTCCACGTGGGCGGTCATCGGAAAGCAGTCGAACGCCCGCAGGTCCGCCAGCCGGTAGCCCGCCTGCCCGAACGCGGCGACGTCGCGAGCCAGGGACGCCGGGTCGCAGGCCACGTAGACCACGGCGCGGGCCCCGGCACCGGCGAGCACCCGGCTGACGTCCTGCCCGGCACCCGCCCGCGGCGGGTCCAGCACGACGACGTCCGGCCGGCCGAGGTCGCCGAGCAGCTCGGTGAGCCCGGCAGCGTCCACGTCGCCCTGCCAGACCTCGGCCTGCGGCAGGTCGGCGAGGTTCGCGTCGGCAGCGGCGCAGGCCGCGGCGTCGGACTCCACGCAGACCACCCGGCCCGCGGCGCCCACCCCGGGCGCCAGCGCCCCACCGAACAGGCCGGCACCGGCGTAGAGGTCCAGCACCGTCTCCCCCGGCTGCACCGCGGCGAAGCCGAGGACGGCGCCCACCAGTGCGTCGGCGGCGGCCGGGTGCACCTGCCAGAAACCGGTGCCCTCGACCTCCCAGTCCCGGCCACCGGCGGTCCGCTGCGCCCGCCCGGCCGGCTCCTCGGGCACCTCGGCGCCGGGCCGCAGCACCTGGGTCTCCAGCGGCCGGCCGCGGCGGTCCAGCGTCGTCGTCGTCACCACACCGGCCGAGTCGAGGGCGACGTCCACGGCACCGGCGTCCAACCAGCGCCGGGCCAGCACCGCCTGGGCAGCGGGCTCGGCGGTGATCGGGCAGTCGTCGAGCGGGACGACGTCGTGCGAGCGGTGCCGGCGCAACCCGGGCGAGCCCGTGCGGTCGACGGCGAACCGCGCCCGGGACCGCCAGCGCAGCGGCCCACCGGGCAGCGCCTCGACGGTGACGTCGACGTCCAGCCCGGCGAGCCGGGACAGCTGCTCGCGGACGACGTCGGCCTTGAGCCCGAGCTGGCCGGCGCGGCTGACGTGCTGCCAGTCGCACCCCCCGCACCGCCCGGGGCCGCTGTACGGGCACGGCCGCTCCACCCGGTCCGGCGCCGGCTCCAGCACCTCGACGGCGTCGCCGCGGCAGAAGCCCTTCTGCCGGTCCTCGGTCACCTCGACGACCACCCGCTCGCCGGGCAGCGTGTGCCGGACGAAGACGACGCGGCCCTCGTGCCGGGCCACGCAGTGCCCGCCGTGCGCGACCGGGCCGACGGTCACCTCGAAGCGCCGGCCCACCCAGCCGCCACGCGAGTCGGGGGCCTGGCGCTGCGGGCGGGCAGCAGGACGGCGACGGCGCTCAGCCATAGGGGGTCTGCTCGGCCTCGGAGGTCAGTCCGCGTCGCAGGTCGCCAGGGATCGGGCCGCCGCCGTTCCCGCCGTCGCGGTCGTGCGAGCCCTCCAGCTGCCACGGCACGCTGGTGATCATCACCCCGGGCAGGAACTGCAGTCGGGTGCGCAGTCGCAGCGCGCTCTGGTTGTGCAGCAGGTTCTCCCACCAGTGGCCCAGCACGTACTGCGGCACGAAAACCACGACCAGGTCCCTCGGGCCGGCGCGCCGGATGTCCTTGACGAAGTCCAGGACGGGGCGGGTGATCTCCCGGTACGGCGACTCCAGCACGGTCAGCGGCAGCGGGATGTCGTAGCGCTCCCAGTCCCGCTGGAGTGCGCGGGTGTCTGCGTCGTCCACGTTGACCGTCAGCGCGGTCAGGACGTCGGGCCTGGTCGCGCGGGCGAAGGCCAGCGCCCGCAGCGTTGGCTTGTGCACCTTGGACACCAGGACGACCGCGTGCACCCTGCTGGGCTTGGTCCGCGCGTCGCTGTCGGGCACCAGCTGCGCGGCCACCTGCGAGTAGTGCCGGTTGATCCCGCGCATCAGCAGGAAGATCACCGGCATCGCGGCGAGCACGATCCACGCCCCGCCGGTGAACTTGGTGACCACGACGATGAACAGGACGACGCTGGTCAGCGTGCCGCCGACGGCGTTGATCAGCCGGGAGCGCTGCATGCGACCGCGGGCGGCGGGCTCGGTCTCGCTGCGCAGCTCGCGGTTCCAGTGCCGCACCATGCCCCACTGGCCGATCGAGAAGCTGGTGAAGACGCCCACGATGTACATCTGGATCAGCTGGGTGGAGTCGGCCTCGAAGACGATCAGCAGCAGGATCGCGAAGCCGGCGAGCAGCAGGATCCCGTTGCTGTAGACCAGCTTGTCGCCGCGGGTGTGCAGCTGGCGGGGCATGAACCGGTCCTGCGCGAGCACCGAGCCCAGCAGCGGGAAGCCGTTGAAGGCCGTGTTGGCCGCCAGGATCAGCACCAGCGCCGTCGCCGCCTGGACGAGGTAGAAGCCGATGGAGTCCGCGCCGCCGAAGGTCGCCGCCGCCACCTGCGCGATCACGGTCCGCTGCGGCTGGTTCTCGCAGTCGAAGCCCACCAGGTCGCAGGCGTTCTCCACGTACTTCACGTCGGCCAGCAGGGCCATCGCCGTGACGCCGGCGAACATCGTGGCCGCGATGCCGCCCATCAGCGCCAGCGTCGTCGCCGCGTTCCGGCTCTTCGGTGGGCGGAACGCCGGCACACCGTTGGCGATCGCCTCCACCCCGGTGAGCGCCGTGCACCCGGAGGCGAAGGCCCGCAGCACGAAGAAGATCAGCGCCAGGCCGGTCACCTGCTCGTAGCCCGGTTCGGGCTCGATCGCGTAGCCCGCGCTCTCGGCCACCACGTCGCCGCCGGTGACGAGCTCCCGGATCAGCCCGGTGCCGATCATCACCAGGATGCAGGCGATGAACGCGTACGTCGGGAAGGCGAAGGTCTTCCCCGACTCCCGCACCCCGCGCAGGTTCACCGCCACGAGCAGGGCCACCAGCCCGACGGAGATGAGGACCCGGTGCTCGGCGAGCTCCGGGAACGCGGAGATGATGTTGTCCGTGCCGGAGCTGACCGACACCGCGACGGTGAGCACGTAGTCGACGAGCAGCGCGCTGGCGACGACCAGGCCGGCGAACTGGCCGTGGTTCTTCATCGCCACCTCGTAGTCGCCGCCGCCCGAGGGGTAGGCGTGCACCACCTGGCGGTAGGAGAGGACGACGACGGTCAGCAGCAGGACCACGAGCGCGGCCAGCCACGGGGTGAGGAAGAGGAACGTCGTCCCGGCCAGCGTCAGGAAGATGAGGATCTCCTGCGTCGCGTAGGCGACGGAGGAGAGCGGGTCGCTGGCGAAGATCGGCAGTGCGAGGTGCTTGGGCAGCAACGACTCACCGGCGCGGTCGCTGCGGACCGGCCGGCCGAGGACGAGCCGTTTCGGGAGTTGTCCGAGGTCGGACAGGCTTGGCACGGCGGCGATGGTACGGACGCTGAGCCCACCGTTGGGCCGGAACGGGGCGACCTCACTCACACGGGCTGCGCACTCGGCGATCCGGCCCCCGCTGTGCCACGACGGGCCCGCTTCGGGTGTACGTTCGCGCGCTGTACGCCCCGGCGGTCCGCAGGGGCGGCACGGATGCAGCAGACGGGGTGGGACACAGGTGCACGTGGTCGTGATGGGCTGCGGCCGCGTCGGCTCGGCGATCGCCCGGCGACTCGAGGTGATCGGCCACAGCGTCGCGGTGATCGACCAGGACCCCGAGGCCTTCCGCCGGCTCGGTCCCGAGTTCGGCGGCCGCCAGGTGACCGGGCTCGGCTTCGACCGGCAGACCCTGCTGGACGCAGGCATCGACTCCGCCGGGGCGTTCGCCGCCGTGAGCAGCGGGGACAACTCCAACATCATCGGCGCCCGCGTCGCCCGTGAGACGTTCGGCGTCGAGCACGTCGTCGCCCGGATCTACGACTCCAAGCGGGCCGAGGTGTACGAGCGGATGGGCATCCCCAGCGTCGCCACCGTGCCGTGGACGGTCGGCCGGCTGATGCGGGAACTGCTCTCGGTGAAGGTGACCGAGATCTGGCGGGAGCCCACCGGCAAGGTGCTGCTCATGCGGATCACCGTCACCGACGGCTGGGTCGGCCGGCCGCTGGCCGAGCTGGAGAAGGCCTCCGGTGCCCGGGCGGCCTGGCTGGTGCGCTTCGGTGAGGCGCAGCTCATCACCCCGACCACGGTGCTGCAGACGGGCGACCACCTCGTCGTCGCCGCCACCGACGAGCTCACCGAGCGGGTGCACCAGGCCGTCGAGCAGGGTCACACCGGAGGGCAGCGCTGATGCGCGTCGCCATCGTCGGGGCCGGCGCGGTCGGCCGGTCCATCGCCACCGAACTGCTGGGCAACGGCCACGCCGTGATGCTCATCGAGAAGAACGGCTCCCGGGTCAAGCCCCGGGCGGTGCCGGGCGCCGAGTGGGTCCAGGCCGACGCCTGTGAGGTCTCCTCCCTGGAGGAGGCCCAGCTGGCCACCTGTGACGTGGTCATCGCCGCCACCGGTGACGACAAGGCCAACCTGGTCGTCTCGCTGCTGGCCAAGACCGAGTTCGCGGTTGCCCGCGTGGTGGCCCGGGTCAAGGACCCACGCAACGAGTGGCTCTACACCGAGTCGTGGGGCGTGGACGTCGCCGTCTCGACTCCCCGGGTGCTCGCCGCCCTGGTGGAGGAGGCGGTCACGGTGGGCGACGTCGTCCGGCTGATGAGCTTCCGCAAGGGCGCGGCGAACCTGGTCGAGATCACCCTCGCCGACGACACCCCGTGGGTGGGCCGGCCGGTGCGCGAGGTGCCGCTGCCCCGGGAGACCGTGCTCACCACCATCCTGCGTGGCGACCGCGTCATCGCCCCCGACCCCGACGAGCCGCTGGAGGCCGGGGACGAACTGCTGTTCGTCGCCCACGGCGACATCGAGGAGCAGCTGCAGACGATCATGTGCCCCGACGGGAGCTGTTGAGCGACCCACCCGCAGCGGTGGCCGTCAGGCGGTGGAGCGGTCCTCGGGCTCTGCCGGGTCCTCGACGAGCGGCGGCTCGGAGCGGTGCCGGTGCAGCCGGGCCACCACCCACAGGGTCACCACGAGCTGGGCCGCGGTCAGCGGCAGGCCCAGCACCAGCGAGGACGTCGCCAGCAGCTCGACCTCGTCGCGCAGGTAGAAGAACCCCTGGACGGCGGCCCGCAGCAGGAACACCGCCGCCCACAGCACGGTCAGCCAGCTGTAGGCCCGCAGCATCCGCGGGTCCTCGCGCCAGTGCCGCTCCGGCTCGGGGTCCGGAGCCCGGGCGCCGGACACCACCGGCACGGTGGCGCCCCCCTCCACCGGCACGGGCGTCGCGGCTGGGTCCCGGCGCGCGCGACCGCGCAGCGACGGCAGCCGGTGGGCGGACATCGCCCCGAGGTGGCTCGGCGCCAGGAACTCGGCGATCACCCCCACCAGCGGACGGCGGAAGAGGATCGAGCCGAGCAGGATCACGGCTATCACGGCGCCGCGCACGATGCCCAGCACGAAGAAGTCCCGGGCCTGCCCGGAGTACGCGGTGATCGCCACGGCCACGGCGACGGCGAACAGCCCGCTGACGGCCTGCTGGATGCCCTCCCGGCGGACCAACCGCAGCAGGAAGACCAGCACCGCCGCGACCAGGGCCGCCCAGATGCCGACGGTCAGGCCGCCCACGGAGTTGGCCACGATGAACGCGATCGTGGGCAGCGAGGCGTCGACCATGCCGCGCCAGCCACCCAGCTGGTCCAGCACCAGGTGCCGGTCGAACGTCACTCCCCCGCGGTCGGGCTCGCTCACCACTGGGTCCCGCCGGGCCGTCCGGTCATGCCCGCACCGACGACCGGGTCACCCGGCGCTCAGCTCGTACCAGGGGTTGTAGATGACCTGCCGGCCCTCGAAGGCCGCGAAGCGCCCGCGTGCGGTGAGCCGGCGGCCGGGCTCGATGCCCGGGATCCGGCGGCGGCCCAGCCAGACCAGCGTGACCGACCCGGAACCGTCGAAGAGCTCGGCCTCCAGGGTGGGCACCGTCTCGCGCGGGGTGTAGACGACCGACTTCAGCCGACCGGTGACCGTCACGACCTCGCCCTTGCGGCAGGCGCTGACCGCCGAGCAGCCGGCGGACGCCACCCCGGAGCGGAGTTCCTGGGCGTCCACGGTCCGGTCGTCGGCGGTGAGCTTCTGGAGCTTGCGGGACAGCCAGCCCCGCGCGCCGGGCTCCGTGGAGGCACCGGTCCTGGTCTCGGTCACGATCCCAGGGTAGTGCCGCCGGCGGCCGCTGTCCGACGGTCGGCCAGCCAGTCCACGGTGCGTCGCCAGGCCACACCGGAGACGTCGATCACGGCCATGTGGTCACCGGGGACGACCACCACCTCGACCGTGTCCCCGAGCGCGGCCGCGGCGGCGGCGAACCGCCGGCTCTGGTCCAGCGGCACGGAGGTGTCCTCCTCCCCGTGCACGCACAGGACCGGCACCCCGGTCGGCAGCAGCCGCACCGGGTCCGCCGCGGCGTACCGGTCGGGCAGCTCCGCCGGCGTGCCGCCGAGGAAGCCGGCCGTGGCCCCGTCCCCGAGATCGGCGGCGACCGCCGCACCCAGGTCCAGCACACCGGCCTGGGCGACGACTGCGCTGACCGGCACCCGCGGGTCGGCCCCCGGCGCCCCGGCGGGCAACCGGCCGCGGCCCGCGGTCCACGCCGCGAGGTGCCCGCCCGCGGAGTGGCCCAGGACGGTGACGTCACCGAGGTCCAGGCGCGCCGCGGACGGCACGTCGGGAAGGGCGTCCACCGCAGCGGCGACGTCCTGGAGCGTGGTGGGCCAGCCCCCACCGGCACCGACCCGGCGGTACTCCACGGCCACCGCGGCCCAGCCTCGGGCGGCGAGGTCGGCGGCCAGCGGACGGGCCAGCTCGATGCCGTAGCGGGCCCGCCAGAAGCCGCCGTGCACCACCACCACGACGGGCGCCGGGCCGTCGCCGGCCGGCAGGGAGACCTCCAGGAACTGGTCGGGCCCGGGGCCGTAGTCGTGCCGGACGGGCTCGGTCACCCGACGGTCCCGGGCTCGGTGGGCGGCGCAGCGGGCGGTCGACTGGTCGGCGGCGTGGCCGGCGGCGGCGCGACCGGAGACGCGGCCGGCGGCGTCGTCGGAGGTGCTGCCGGTGCGGCGGGTCGGCGGGCGGTCGGCCGCGGGGCCTGGCCCGCGGCCTGCCGGCGGGCGACCTGCTGGGCTGCCTGCGGTGGCAGCGTCAGGGGGAGCTGTTCGCGCACGGGCATCGGCTGCGGCCCGCGGACGACGACGACGGACCGGAACGCCGCCTCCAGCGGCGCAGCCGCCTCCGGCGTGGCGGCCGCGGAGCCGCTGATCATCCCGCGGAGGAACCACCGGGGGCCGTCGACGCCCAGGAAGCGGGTGGGACGGCGCACCGGCTTGGGTGCCCCGGTCTCCCCCGGCTGCGGTGGCGCCGCGACCAGGATGGACCCGACCAGCTCAGGGCCGAACGGCCCGTCCACCTCGGTGAGCCGGCCGCCCTGCCCGCTCGCCCCGCGGGCGAGCTCGGCGCGGACGTCGTCCCACAGGCCGCCGGCACGCGGGGCGGCGAACACCGACAGCTGCAGCAGCGAGTCGCCGGCACGGAGGCTGGCCCCGACCACCTTCTGCTGGGCGTTGACGTCCACCCGCAGCTCCATGCCGGGGAGGGCCGGCAGCCGGAGGGCCCCGAGGTCGACGCGCGGCCGACCGTCCTCCGGGGCGTCGGCCTCGTCCCACGGCCCGCTGGTCGCTGTCTCCTCCCGCTCCCGCACCTGCGGTTCCGGGGGCACGCCCCGCTCCCGCAGGCTGCGGTCGATCCGGTTGCGTCGACGTCCGAACGGCATCGTCAGGCCCGTCCTTCCAGAGATGAGGGGGTCAGGTCGGCGGCCAGCGCAGCTGCCCCGCCGGTGGAGCCGTGCCCGCCGCTGCCGCGCTCGCTGCCGGGCAGCTCGGGGACCGGCACGAACCGAGCCCGCACCACCGGCTGCACCACCAGCTGGGCCACCCGGTCGCCGCGGGAGAGCCGCAGCGTGGTGGTCGGGTCGAGGTTGACCAGGTTGACCTTGATCTCGCCCCGGTAACCCGCGTCGATCGTGCCCGGTGCGTTGACCAGGCTCAGCCCGAGCCGGTGCGCCAGCCCCGAGCGTGGGTGCACGAAGCCGGCGAACCCCTCGGGGATCGCGACGGCGACCCCCGTGCCCACCAGCGCGCGCTGGTGCGGCGCGAGCACCACGTCCTCGGCCACGCACAGGTCGGCGCCGGCGTCACCGGGCAGGGCGTAGGCCGGGAGGACGGCGGCGGCGCCGAGGACGACGGGCACGTCGACGACGGCGGCCACGCCGGCCGGGGGCTGCTCGGGCAGGGGAACGGGCACGGCGGCGAGGCTAGCCGCGCCGACCGGTGCCCGTGCGGGCCGACCCGGCGGTCAGGCGCCGGGAGCGGACGGCGGCAGCACGAGGTCGGCACGCAGCCGGTCGGCCAACGCGGCCGTCGCCCTGCGGTTGCCGCGGGCGGCCAGGGTCGCGCCGACCAGCAGAGGTGCCACCGACGTCGTGCTCCGGGCCAGGCGGCGGGTGATCCGACGCCGCAGCGCAGCCGTCCCGGCCGTGCTCAGCGCGGCGAACAGCCCACCGGAGGAGGTGCTCCCGACGGCCCGCTGGGTGCTCCAGCTGGCCAGGTACGCACCGGCTCGGGCCCGGGCATCGCCCGGCGCCGGCCGGCCGGCCAGCTCGTGCAGCTCCCCGACCAGGACCACCTCGACGGCGGCCACCAGCACGGTCTGCGCACCGAGCTCCAGCGGGACGGCGACCAGGGACGGTGGCGCGAACCACTGCGCCGCGGCCAGACCGCCGGTCGCGGCGCCGACCCCACCGGTGAGCCGGGCCGCCCGGGCGACGAGGGCGTCGGCGATCTCCGCGTCGGAGGCGCCGGGATGAGCCCGTCGCAGCCGGGCCCCGTCCCGGATCGGGAGCCGGGGGGCAGCCGCGTCCAGGAGGTCGCCCAGCAGACCGGAGGGGGCCGAGTTCCCACGGGTCGTCCCACCGCGGTCGTCCGTGCCCGCGGAGCCCTCGCGCCCGGAGCCGGCCCGGGCGTCCCGGGCCGCGGCGGTGACCGCGGAGACGACGTCGGCGAGCACACCGGTCGCCGCCCGTGCACCCGCGGCCGTCCGGCCCGGTCCGCCGCCGTCCCGTCCGCGGGTGCCCACGCCGGGTTCGTCCCGGCCGAGCAGCCCGGCCACGGCGTCGGCGAGAGCCCGCGCAGCGGCGCCGAGGCCGCTGTCGGCGCCGACGACCTCACCCTCCACCGGCGTCCCGCCCACGGGGCGCGGCGGCGGGACGTCACGCGGCTGCTGGCTCATCGGTTCCCCTCGACGACGACGTGCTCGAACTGCTCCCTCGCAGGGTCCCACCGCGAGCCGGGTGACGTACTGGGACGGCCCCCCTTGCAGGGCCCCGCCACCGAGCTCGCGAGCGGTGGGGGGCAAGGGGGTCCTTCTTCAGGCCGCGCAGTCCCGGCAGACCGGCTGCCCGTTGCGGGTGGCCGCCAGCCGGCTGCGGTGGTGCACCAGGAAGCAGCGCGAGCAGGTGAACTCGTCCTCCTGCTTGGGCAGCACGCGGACGGTGAGCTCCTCGTTCGACAGGTCCGCTCCGGGGAGCTCGAGGGCCTCGTTGAAGTCGGTCTCGTCGACGTCCACCGAGGAGGACTGCGCCTCGGCCCGACGGGCCTTCAGCTCCTCCAGGGAGTCCTCGCCGAGCTCGTCGGCCTCGTTGCGCCGGGGGGCGTCGTAGTCCTGGGCCATGGTGTGCCCCTCACTCTCTCTTCGTCGCGGGCGCACGGCCCGCTCGTCTGCCGTCGGCGGCGGGCGCCGACGGCGGTGGTGCCGGCCGCCAGGAGCGGCCGGGGGTGTCGCGCCGGTCCGGGAGCCACATGGCCCCTGTCCCGGGTCGCTCGGTGGTGCACCGGACTGGTCCGGGTCGACCGGTGGGCGAGCACGCCTCCTGGTCGTCCCGGCGTCCTGCACCCAGCCAGCCGCCCAACGCCGTCCGGCCCCGGTTTGTGCCCGCCTGTCGGAGACCGACACATCGGGACCTCCGGGAGGCCGGCCGAGCCGAGGAGCGCCAGAGGCTACCCTGCCGCCGTGGGGACTCCAGTGGGTGCTGATCCGGGGGTCGTCGGCCCTTATCTGGCGACTGCTCTCGGGCACGAGAAGTGGCGATCGGTCCGGGTCGAGCTGATCGCCGCGGGCATGTCGAACCTCACGTACGTGGTGACGCCGGAGGGCGGCCCGGAGGACGACGTGGTGATCCTGCGCCGGCCGCCGACGGGTGCGGTGCTGGCCACCGCCCACGACATGGTGCGCGAGCACCGGGTCATCTCCGCGCTGGCCGGCACCCCCGTCCCGGTGCCCCGCACGTTGCACCTGGCCACCGACACCTCCGTGCTGGGCGCCCCGTTCTACGTGATGGAACGCGTGGTCGGCGTGCACGTGGTCAACGAGCTGCCGCCCGGGTACGCCGACGAGCCGGCCCAGCGCGGGGCCGTGGCCGACGGCCTGATGGACACCCTCGCCGCCCTGCACGCCGTCGACCCCACGTCGGTCGGGCTGAGCGACTTCGGCCGCCCGGAGGGGTTCCTGGAGCGACAGGTGCGCCGCTGGACCAAGCAGTGGGACGCCACCCGCGACACCGACCGGCCGGAGCTGGACGCACTGGCCGCCCGGCTGGCCGAGACCGTGCCCGCCACCCGGCGCACGGGCATCACCCACGGCGACTACCGGCTGGACAACTGCCTGCTGGACCCCCAGACCCCCGGCCGGGTGCGCGCCGTCCTGGACTGGGAGATGTCCACGCTCGGCGACCCGCTCACCGACCTGGGGATGCTCTTCGTCTACTGGCCGCAGGCCGGCGAGGAGCGGGCCGTCTCCGTCTCGCAGGTCACCACGCTGCCCGGCTTCCCGACCCGGCTCGAGCTGGCCGAGCGGTACGCCGCCAGCAGCGGCGCCGACCTGTCGGACCTGAACTGGTACGTGGGCTTCGCCTACTTCAAGTTCGCCGCGATCGTCGCCGGCATCGTGGCCCGGTCGGCGGCCGGCGCGATGGCCGGCAAGGACACCACCGGCTACGCCGACAAGATCGACCCCTGTGTGCAGCTGGGACGCGCCGCACTCGAGGACGGTGCGCTGTAGCCGCTCCGGACGCCGCTAGGGTCGACTGCGTGTACGTGCCGGCCGCCGTGAGGACCCAGTGACCGAGCTCGCCGACGACACCGCCGAGCGCGGACCCGACGCCCCGCGCCGCAACCGCCGGCCGGTGCCGGCCCTGGTGTTCCTGCTGGTGCTCGCCCTGGCCGCCATGGGCGTCTGGTGGAACGTGCTCAGCGACGAGAAGGCCCGGGAGCAGGCCGAGGAAGCGGTCTGCAGCAGCGCCAGCAACGTGCCGACCGAGCTGGACCCGGCCACGGTGTCGATCAGGGTCTACAACGCCACGGACACACCCGGACTGGCCAGTGAGGTCACCACGACCCTGCAGAGCCGCGGGTTCGTCGTCACCGAGACCGCCAACGACCCCAGCACCGCCGACGTGACCGGGGTCGGGGAACTGCGGTTCGCCGGCCCGGGACGGGAGGCCGCCGACTTCCTGCGGCTGTACCTGCCCGGCGCCACCAACCGCGTCGACACCCGCTCCACCGGCGTCGTCGACCTCGTGATCGGGCCGGACTTCGCCGGCCTGGCCAGTGAGGAGGAGGTCGCCGCCGCACTGCTCGAGGCGGCGAGCGCCGAAGCGGACTGCTGACCCGCCGCGCGTCCCCGGTCAGCCGGCGGCGTGCAGCCGGTCCAGCAGCGCGAGCAGGGGCTCGGCGACCGAGTCGGCCACCGCGACCGCCATCGGCTCGGCGAACGGGCGGCCACCCGTCCCGGTGACGACCAGCCCGGCCTCCGCGGCGATGAGCGCGCCGGCCGCGTGGTCCCAGGGCTTGAGGTCCAGCTCGTAGTAGGCGTCCACCCGGCCTGCCGCTGCCGCGCACAGGTCCAGCGAGGCGCACCCCCAGCGGCGGATGTCCCGCACCTCGGGGAGCAGCTGCGCGACGACCGCGCCCTGGGCACGGCGCTGCTCCACCCGGTACCCGAAGCCGGTCGCCACCAGGGTCTGCTCCAGCGAGGCCGGGGAGCTGCCGTGCAGCTGCATCGCCGCCGCCCCAGGGGCGGTGAGCCAGGAACCCCGACCGCGGACCGCGGTGAACAGCTCGCCGGTGCCGACGTTGAGCACCACGCCGACCTCGATGCGCCCGTCGACCTCGCCGGCGATGGAGACGGCATAGGCGGGCAGGCCGTAGAGGAAGTTCACCGTGCCGTCGATCGGGTCGACCACCCAGCGGACGCCGCTGGTGCCCGTGCGGGACGCGCCCTCCTCCCCCAACACCCCGTCGTCCGGCCGGGCCTCGAGCAGCCGGCGCACGATGAGCTCCTCGCTGGCGGTGTCGACGGCGGTCACGACGTCGACCGGGCTGGACTTGGTGTCGACCTGCTCCGCGGCGCGGCTGCGCCCCGCCCCGACGAGGACTGCCGCCTCCTCGGCGGTGGCCCGGGCCAGCTCCAGCAGCTCGGTGGACAGGTCGGGCACGGGGGTGCCGGAGGTCATCACGGAGAGCGATCCTGCCCGACCTGTGCGCCGTCCGCGGCGGGGGTCGCTAGCCTGCCTCCCGTGCAGGGCTTCGGAGTGGACATCGGTGGCAGCGGCATCAAGGGCTGTGTGGTCGACCTGGACAGGGGGGAGCTGGTCGGGGCACGGGTGCGCATCCCGACCCCGCAGCCGGCCCTGCCCGACCCGGTCTACGGCGTCGTGGCCGACATCGTCGGGCAGTTCGGGTGGGAGGGACGCATCGGCGTCACCTACCCGGGGGTGATGAAGCACGGGGAGGCCTTCACCGCCGCCAACATGGACAAGAGCTGGATCGGCACGGACATGGCCGCCGGGCTCGAGGCGGTCATCCCCGGCACCGTCCAGACGCTCAACGACGCCGATGCCGCCGGCATCGCCGAGATGGCCTACGGCGCCGGCCGGGGTGAGCGCGGTCTGGTGCTGATGCTGACCTTCGGCACCGGCATCGGCAGCGCGCTGTTCATCGACGGCACCCTCGTGCCGAACACCGAGTTCGGCCACATCGAGGTCGACGGCCAGGACGGCGAGAAGCGCGCGTCGGCGTCGGCACGGGAGCGCGAGGAGCTCAGCTACCCGCAGTGGGCCAAGCGCGTGGACCGGTACCTCGACACGCTGGAGGCCAGCCTCTGGCCCGACCTGATCATCGTCGGCGGCGGGGTGAGCAAGAAGGCGGAGAAGTGGGTGCCGCTGCTGTCCACCCGGACCCGGGTCGTCGCCGCCGAGCTGCTCAACGACGCCGGGATCGTCGGCGCGGCACTCGCAGCCGAGCAGCACATCGGTCAGTGACGACGGACTGACGTCGGCCCCCCTCCTCCCCGTCCGGGGCGGGGGGCGGCCTGGGCACCGGGTCGCGCGCACAGAACCTGTGGACCCCCGCGTGCGCGTCGTTACAATGGGAACGCCCCACCGCGACGCTCCCCTAGCCAATAGATCATCCCCACTCCCGGCCCGGCGAAACCCCGCACGGCGTGCGTCTCGTCCGGTCCCTCGGTGGGCCCTGTCACGCCCGAGCGTCGTCCGGGCCGCTGCCCGCAGGCCACCGCGGCCCTCCAGGAACGCACTGCAGTAGCACGGGAAGGAACCCGAGTGCCCGCCGACCAGCCAGGACCGGACGCGACCACGGTGAGCAGCCAGAGTCGCAGCAGGACGGTCGCCGCCCGTGCCAGCGCCTCGTCGACCACCGCACCGGTGACCGCGACGGGCAAGAAGGCCCCGGCCAAGAAGGCCCCGGCGAGGAAGACCGCCTCCCGCAAGCCGACGATCAGCCCCTCCCCGGGCACCGGTGAGGGCACCGTCCTCACCGCCGTCGCCTCCGACGGGGCGACCCTCGCCGTGGTCGACGCCGGGGCCGAGGGCCTCAAGCTCGACGAGACCGTCGTGACCGGCAAGGACGGCGTCGCCGTCGCCGAGACCGAGGAGAAGGACGCCGAGCCCAGCGGCGACTTCGAGTGGGACGACGAGGAGGAGTCCGAGGCGCTGCGGCAGGCCCGCAAGGACGCCGAGCTCACCGCGTCGGCCGACTCGGTCCGCGCCTACCTCAAGCAGATCGGCAAGGTCGCCCTGCTCACCGCCGAGGAGGAGGTCGACCTCGCCAAGCGGATCGAGGCCGGCCTCTACGGCGCCGAGCGGCTCCGCCAGGTCGAGGAGGACGGCCAGAAGCTCTCCCCGCAGATGCGCCGGGACCTCAACTGGATCGTCCGGGACGGTGAGCGCGCGAAGAACCACCTGCTGGAGGCCAACCTCCGTCTCGTGGTCTCCCTGGCCAAGCGCTACACCGGCCGCGGGATGGCCTTCCTGGACCTGATCCAGGAGGGCAACCTCGGACTCATCCGCGCGGTCGAGAAGTTCGACTACACCAAGGGCTACAAGTTCTCCACCTACGCGACCTGGTGGATCCGGCAGGCCATCACCCGCGCCATGGCCGACCAGGCCCGCACCATCCGCATCCCGGTGCACATGGTCGAGGTCATCAACAAGCTCGGCCGCATCCAGCGCGAGCTGCTCCAGGACCTGGGCCGCGAGCCCACCCCGGAGGAGCTGGCCAAGGAGATGGACATCACCCCGGAGAAGGTGCTGGAGATCCAGCAGTACGCCCGGGAGCCGATCAGCCTGGACCAGACCATCGGCGACGAGGGCGACAGCCAGCTCGGTGACTTCATCGAGGACTCCGAGGCCGTCGTGGCCGTCGACGCGGTCAGCTTCACCCTGATGCAGGACCAGCTGACCAGCGTGCTGCAGACGCTGTCGGAGCGGGAGGCCGGCGTCGTCCGGCTGCGGTTCGGGCTCACCGACGGCCAGCCGCGCACCCTGGACGAGATCGGCCAGGTCTACGGCGTGACCCGCGAGCGGATCCGCCAGATCGAGTCCAAGACCATGTCCAAGCTGCGCCACCCCAGCCGCTCCCAGGTCCTGCGCGACTACCTGGACTGAGAAACACCCCCTCCTCCCCACCCTTCGCACGCTCAGGGCGGGCCCTTGGAGGGGGCCGGGCGAAGCCCTCTCTTGCTGCAGGGGGCCGCTCCAGCACGTTGCCTGCGGCCGGTGACCCGAGCGGGTGACCGGCCGCTGGTGTGTCCGGGCGCGCGAGCGGGTCGACCGCTCCCATCGGGTGATGCGGTGGTGTGCGACGGCACGCACCGGGTAGACGGCGTAGCGTGGGGGACGTCAGAACAGCAGCGGACCCACACACCGCCAGCCGGTGACAGCACCACCCAGCACGTGCACCATCCGGACCCAGTTCCGAACCAGTGACGTCCCCTGCTGACCCGCTCCACCCGCACCTCGAGTGTCACGGCCGCATCTCATTCGGCGAGTTCGTGCACGACAGGCGCAGGAACGGGAACACGAGGGGCCATCCTGGCGCTGTGCAGGAGGCCGATCCGCAGCCGCGGGTCCGTGCGGTAGAGAGCGAGTGATGAGCCAGATGACCCAGACGCTGACGACGACCCCGCCCACCGAAGAACTCGTCGTTCCCTTCCACTGCGACCGTTGCGGTGCTCTGGCCAAGGTGCGAGTGGTCCTCCCGAGTGGGAGTGACCTCGTCTTCTGTGGACACCACGCACGTGAGTACGAGGACAAGCTCCGCGACATCGCGGCCGACATCATCGAGACCGACGGCGAGGCGCGCCTCTCCAACTGAGTGGGCCAACTATCGTCGCGCCAGCGATGAAGCCCTCACTCGACGAAGCCGCCGACAGCCCGGACCCGCACCGCGGGGTCGGGGGGTCGGCGGCTTCGTCGTCGTCGGGACCGGCCACCGGTCCCCCGCGATCCGGAGATCGACCGATGCCGCAGGAACCCCGCGGGGTCTCGGACACCGTGCGCCTGCAGCCCGACGGCACCGTCGGCAGCAGCCGCCCGGCGCCGCCCGCACCGCCGGCCCCGCCCAAGGCCGGGCCCGCCGACTCCCCGGCCGCGGCCGAGCCGCCGGCACGCGTCGGCACCGCCCAGGGCACCGCTCCCGAGCCGTCCGCGGAGTCCGAGCCACCGGCGGACGCCGAGCAGCCCGCGGACGTCGAGCAGCCCGTGGACACCGAGCAGCGCGGGGAAGCGCAGCCACCCGCGGACAGCGAGCCGTCAGCGGACACCCCGCAGCCCGGGGACACCCAGGTGATCGGCCCTCCCGTCGAGGCAGGCGGCCCCCCGCCGCCCGCCGCACCGGAGCAGCCCCTGGTCCCCGGGTCACCCACTCCAGCCGCCACCTCGCCGGCCGACTCCCCGACGGTCGCGGACGCCCCGGTGGGTGGTCCTGCGGTCGAGGACACCGCCGTGGTCACCCGCGTGGACACCCCAGCCGCCGCATCCGTGGACACCGGCAACGGGGACGCGGCTCACCGGAAGGCCCCGACCGGGTCCTCGCCCGCCGCTGCTCCGCGCGGTCCTGGCGGGCCACCGCCGGCGGGCACCACCGGCGCCGGGGACGGCAGCGACGGCGGCGACGGGAACAGCGCCCCCGCGTGGCGCCGACGCAGGGTGCTGGTGCCTGCCGCCGTCCTCCTGACCCTGGGCGTCCTCTACGGCGCCGACCTGGCCCTGGCCGGAGGCGACGTCCCCCGCGGGACGGCCGTCGGCGGCGTCGACGTGAGCGGCCTCTCCCCCGCTGCCGCCGCACAGCGGCTGGAGGGCGACCTGGCGCCGAAGGTCGCCGCCGACCACCCGGTGGTGGCCGACGGCGTGACGGGCGTGCTGCACCCGGCGTCGGCGGGGATCGCCCTGGACGTGCCGGCCACCGTGGACGCCGTCGACGACCAGCCCCTCAACCCGTGGACCCGCTTCACCTCGCTGTTCGCCGAACGCGACGTCGACGCCGTCCTCACCGCCGACGAGACGGCGCTGGACGCGCAGCTCGAGCAGCTCGCCGCCACCGTCGACCGGGCGCCGGTCGACGCGACGATCACCCTCGACGGCACCGAACCGTCGCTCGTGGAGCCGGTCGACGGCCGGACCCTGGACCGGGCCGGCGCTGCCGAGGCGATCACCGCGACGCTGGCCGCGGGTGGCGCGGTCGACGACCCGATCGAGCTCCCGGTCGAGGTGACCGAGGTGCAGGTGGCGGCCGAGGAGGCCGCGCGGGTGCTGGAGGAGACGGTCGTCCCGGCGCTCTCGGCCCCGGTCACCGTGGTCGGCCCCGCCGGCTCGGAGTCCGTGGAGGTCCCGGTCACCGCGATCGCCGCGTCGCTGACGTTCACCCCCCAGGACGACGGCACCCTCGCCGTCGCGGTCGACCCGGCGACGCTGCAGGCGGAGATGGGCGAGGCCTTCGGCGTCTTCGGCTCCCCCGCCCAGGACGCCCGGTTCGAGGTCTCCGGTGACACGATCGCCGTCGTCCCGTCGGTCGACGGCCAGGGCATCAACCCGGCCCAGCTGGCCGACCAACTGCTCCCGGTGCTCACCGAGCCGGCTCCGCGCACGGTCACCGGTGTGCTGGGCCCGGTGCCGGCCTCCCTCACGACCGAGCAGGCGCAGGCGCTGGGGATCACCGAGAAGGTCAGCTCCTTCACCACCGAGTTCACCAACCAGGCCAGTGGCACGAACATCCGCGTCGTGGCGGCGGAGGTCGACGGCGCCCTCGTCCGACCGGGCGAGACCTTCAGCCTCAACGGGTACACCGGTCCCCGCGGCACAGCGCAGGGCTACGTCCCGGCGGCGGTGATCAGCGGCGGCGAGCTGTCCAAGGCGGTGGGCGGTGGCATCAGCCAGTTCGCGACCACCATGTTCAACACGGTGTTCTTCGCGGGGCTGGAGGACGTCTACCACAAGCCGCACAGCTTCTACATCAGCCGCTACCCGGCGGGACGTGAGGCCACGGTCTACGAGGGCCAGATCGACCTCAAGTGGCGCAACGACACCGACACCGGCATCTACGTGCAGACCGAGTGGACCCCCGGCTCCCTCACGGTCACCTTCTGGGGCACGAAGTACTACGACATCGAGTCGATCAGCAGCGAGCGCCGCAACATCCGGGAGCCCGCCGTCCAGGAGAAGGTGGACGAGGGGAACTGCACGCCCCAGTCGGGGTCGCGCGGCTTCGACATCACCGTGACCCGGGTGTTCCGCGACCTCGACAGCCAGGCCGAGCTGCGTCGGGAGGACTTCGAGACCCGCTACGCCGCCGAGGCGATCATCTCCTGCGTGCCCCCGCCCGCGCCGCCCGCCGACCCTGCTGCCGGGGACCCGGCAGCCGGCGGTACGACGCCGGCCGGCCCGCCGGCCACCACGCCGACCACCCAGCCGCCCGCCCCGGCCGGCTGACGTCGGGGGCGGACACCGAGGCACTCCGGACACCCCGGCCGTGCACACTGGACCCGTGGCCTCCGTCGTCCCCCGCAGCTCAGCGGCGCACGCCGGTGACCTGGACGGCGACACAGTCGGGACCCCACCGGTGACCGAGCAGCCTGTCGATCAGGAGTCCGGGAGCGCTGAGAAGCCACCTCGGCGCGGGCTGGTCGGCCGGCTGCCGACGCCCCTGCGGGTGCCGCTGCAGGTGCTGGGCCGCACGCTGGCCAAGGCGTGGAACGACCGCATCCTGGGGTTGTCCGCGGAGGCCGCGTTCTGGCAGATCCTCTCGGTCCCCCCACTGCTCATCGGGCTGCTGGGCTCCCTGGGCTACCTCAGCTCGTGGATCGGCGAGGATGCGGTGCGCCAGATCGAGAGCGAGCTGGTCAGCGCGTCCGCGGAGGCGCTGACCCCCGGCGTGGTGGCCGACCTGGTGCAGCCGACCCTGAACGACATCCTCGGCTCCGGCCGGCTGGAGATCGTCAGCATCGGCTTCCTGATCTCGCTCTGGGCCGGGTCCTCGGCGACGGCGACGTTCCTCAACACAGTGGTCATCGCCTACGACCAGCGGGACGTGCGGGGCCCGATCAGGACCCGGCTCATGGCGCTGTGGCTGTTCATCGTCGGGCTGGTGCTGGCCGTGCTGACGCTGCCGCTGCTGGTGCTCGGCCGCGGGACGCTGGTCGCGCTCATGCCCACCGACTGGCAGGGCACCGCCGCCCTGCTGGTCAACGCCGTCTACTGGCCGCTGGTCGTCATCGCCCTGGTGCTGGGGCTGACGAGCTTCTACCACGTGATCCTGCCGCGGCGGCTCCCATGGCACCGGCACCTGCCTGGCGGGCTGTTCGCCGTCGTCTTCTTCACTGGCGCAGCGGTCGTGCTGCGCAGCTACGTGGCCGACATCCTCACCGTGGCCCTGCCCTACGGTGCGCTGGCCGCGCCGATCGCCGCGCTGCTGTTCTGCTTCCTGCTCGGCATGTCCCTGCTCCTGGGCGCCGAGCTGAACGCCACCATCGAGGCGTGGTGGCCGGCCCCGCGCCCGCGGCACGATCGGCGCCGGCAGCGCCGCCGGGCGGCGAAGATCGAGCTCGAGGCGCAGAAACTCGGCCTGAGGTAGCGGGTCGGTCCGCCCAGCACGGGCTGGCCGGCCCCGGGCGGGCTCCCGGCCCGAGCCGGAGCGAGGGGTCGGGGGCGGGGGCCTCCCGCTACTTCTTGAGCTGGTTGTAGACCTCCTTGCAGGCCGGGCACACCGGGCTGCCGGGCTTGGGGGTCTTGGTCACCGGGAAGACCTCGCCGCACAGCGCCTCGACCATCGTCCCCATGACCGCGCTCTCGGCGATCTTGTTCTTCTTGACGTAGTGGAAGACCTCGTTGGCGTTGCCGGTGTCGGACTCGCGGACGTCCGGGCGCTCGAGGATGTCGCTGCTGCTCACGGTCTGCTCCCTCGGTTCGGGGGTCCGGACCGGGGTCCGGTCCGTACGGGGTGCCCCCATGATGGCAGGGTGCCGTCGACCCCCCGCTCCCCCAGCCCGTCCACCGCCGTCCTGTCCCCGGAGGTCGCCGACGCGCTCGAGGGAGGCCGGCCGGTGGTGGCGCTGGAGAGCACGCTGCTGGCGCACGGCCTCCCCCGCCCGGAGAACCGCAGGGCAGCCGACCAGATCGAGGACGCCGTCCGGGCCGGTGGTGCGGTGCCGGCCACCATCGCCGTGCTGGACGGCGTGCCCCACGTGGGGCTGACCGCGGCGGAGGTCGACCGGCTCTGCGCCGACCCGGAGCTCGCCAAGCTCGGGGTCCGCGACCTGCCGATCGCCGTGGCGCAGGGGCGCAGCGGAGCCACCACGGTCTCCAGCACGGCGCTGCTCGCCGCCCGGGCCGGCATCGGCGTCTTCGCCACCGGCGGGCTCGGCGGGGTGCACCGGCACGCCGCCGACACCTTCGACGAGTCCGCGGACCTGGTGGCGTTGGCGCGCACCTCGCTGGTCGTGGTCTGTGCCGGGGTGAAGTCGATCCTCGACGTCCCGGCCACGCTCGAGCGCCTGGAATCCCTGTCGGTCAGCGTCGTCGGCTACCGCACGCACCGGTTCCCCGGCTTCTACGTCGCCGACTCGGGCTCCCCGGTCGACTGGTCGGTGGCCTCCGCCGCTGAGGCGGCACGGGTGTTCGCCGCCCGGCGGGAGCTCGCCCCCGGCGCGGTGGTCGTGGCCAACCCGCTCCCGGTCGACCAGCAACTGGACCCGGCGCTGCACGACCGGGTCATCGCCGACGCGCTGGCCGCGGCCGACGCCGCCGGGGCGCGCGGCAAGGACGTCACCCCGTTCGTCCTCGGGCACCTGCACGCGGCCAGTGGTGGCGCGAGCCTGGAGGTCAACGTGCGACTGGTGCTGCGCAACGCCGAGCTGGCGGGGCAGATCGCGGCCGAGCTCGCCGCGCTCCCCCGCTGATCCCGGCCGTGGCGACGCCCCCGGTGGTCGTCGTGGGCGACGTCTGCACCGACGTCGTCGTCCTGCTGGCGGGTGCACCGGCACCGGGGTCGGACCGGCCGGCGTCGATCACCACGCGGGGCGGCGGCGCCGGGGCCAACGTGGCCGCGCACCTGGCGGCGCTCGGCACCCCGGTTCAGCTCGTCGGCTGCGTGGGCGCGGATGTCGCCGGGGAGGCACTGCGCCGTGAGCTCGCGGCCGCGGGGGTGGCCCTGGCGGTGCGCGTGGTCGACTCGGCGCCCACCGGGACGATCGTCAGCCTGGTCGAACTCGGCGGGGAACGGAGCATGCTGGCCGACCGCGGCGCCAACCTGGCGTTGCGGCCCGCCGACGTACCGGCACCCGTGACCGGCGGGCACCTGCACCTGTCGGGCTACACCCTGCTGGACGCCGGTCCACGCGCCGCCGGGCTGGCCGCCCTGGCGGCGGCGCAGCAGGCCGGCTGCACGATCTCGGTCGACCCGGCCTCGACCGGCCCGCTGACCGGCCACGGGGTCGACCGGTGGCTCGCCGACACCGCGGCGGCGACCCTGCTGTTGCCGAACGCGGCCGAGGCCCGCCTGCTCACCGGTCGCGCCGACCCTGCAGCGGCCGCGCGGGAGCTGGCGGCCCGGCACCCGGTGGTCGTGGTCAGCCTGGGCGCCGACGGCGCACTGTGGGCGGCCGGCGACCTGCTGGTGCACCGGCCGGCGCACCCGGCCGCGGTGGTGGACACCACCGGTGCCGGCGACGCCTTCACCGCGGGGGTGCTGACGGCGTGGACGGCGGCGGGCGAGGACCCCGACCCGACGGCCGTCCTGGAGGCAGGCCTGGCGCGGGCCGCCACCGTGGTGGGACGGCCCGGCGCCCGCTGACTCACATGTCGATGACGCGGGCCCTGCTGCTGCCGGACTCCAGGATCCGGTCCGGCGCCGGCGGCCGGTAGCGGTTCATGTCGATCTTCTTCTTCGGCGGCCGGTCGTTGGCCATGACGACGGCGATCCACGGCAGCACGGTGCCGAGGACGGCGAAGACGGCCATCAACCAGATCGAGTAGGTGTAGGTCATCGCCGCCAGGACGAGGCTGACGCCACGGATCGCCATGGTGATGGCGTAGCGCTTCTTCCGAGCGGCGTGCTGGTCGACCTGGCTGGGCTCGGCCTCGGTGATGAGGACCGGCTCGTTGCGGCTGCTGGACTGGCTGGAGGCCACGGACGCCCTTCCCTGGACCGGCCGGGGGAAGGGCGGCGGTGGTCGGCTGGATCGCCCATGCGGGTGGTGCGACCGGCCCCCGGAGCCCCCGGCTCCTGAGACCCATGGTGCCACTCGATCGTGCGCGATGCAGGGGTCCGGCGACACCGTCCGTGCTGCGCCTCAGTCGGTCCCGGACCTCCCGGCCCGCGCCTCCTTCGCCGCCTGCTTGGCGGCCTGCTTGGAGCTGCGCACCTCGGCCAGCGACGCCGGGCCGGTGATGTCGGCGACCGACCGGCGCGCCCCCTCCTGGCCGTAGTCGCCGGCGGCCTGCCGCCAGCCGGGCGGGGTGACGCCGCACTGCTTGCCCAGCAGGGCCAGGAAGATCGCCGCCTTCTGGGCGCCGAACCCGGGCAGCTCCCGCAGCCGGCGGAGCAGGGTGGCGCCGTCCGGGACGTCGGCCCAGACGGCGTCGGCCCGGCCGTCGTACCGCTCCACCAGCGCCCGGGCGAGCTCCTGGGTACGGCCGGCCATCGACCCGGGATAGCGGTGCACCGCCGGTGGGCCGGCGAAGTGCCGCTGCAGCACCTCGGGGTCGCACTCGGCGAGCTGCACCGCCGACAACGTCTCCACGCCCAGCCGGTCGGCCAGCAGCCGGGGCCCGGCGAACGCCCGCTCCATGGGGAACTGCTGGTCGAGCAGCATCCCGATCAGTAGCGCGAGCGGATCGCGGCTGAGCAGCTCGTCGGCGGCAGTGTCCTGGGCGATCCGGATCGTCGGCACACGGAGATCGTGCCGCAGCACGCCCCAGACGCACCCACCCGCCGCCACAGCGACCCGGCTGTCCTCGCCCGGTCGACGACTGCCGGGCGCCCAGCAGCACGGCCGACGCTGCGACCCGTCAGGCTCGCCGCAGGCGGTACCAGTGCGGCGCGGTGCGCTTGAGCGGGCCGGGCATCCCGGCCACGTCGGCGGGCTCGTCGTCCACGAGGGTCCAGCCGGGAAAGGCCGTCTCCACGTCGCCGCGGCCGGCACCGCGTGGCAGGAGCGGGCGCCGTCCGGGCCGGAAGGCCAGCAGCAGCAGCGTTGCGTCGCGGGCGGCGACGGCGGTGACCCGCTCCCCCATGACCGCCCGCTGGCCGTCCGTCAAGCCGTGGAAACACCCGACGTCGAGGAAGAAGGCGACCTCGCCCACCTCGCCCAGGTGGAGGTCGGTGACGTCGCCCTCGAGGAACCTGACGTCCAGCCCGTCCTCGGCAGCCCTCGCCCGGGCCTGCCGGACCGCGGCACCCACCGCATCGATCCCGGTCACGCGCCACCCCCGCTGGGCGAGCTGGAGGGAGTGGCCCCCGGTCCCGCAGCCGAGGTCGAGTGCCGGCCCGTAGGGCGGGGTCCGCTCGGCCTCCTCCCGGTGCACCAGGGCGGTGAACTGAGCCGCGGCGCCCCGTCCCGCACGCTCCCAGGGGGTGATGCCGAGGCGGTAGGCGAGGGCGTATCCGGTGCTCATGGGCACCTCTCATCAGTTCGGTCCTAGTTGGACTAGGACGAATACAGGTAGCGTGCTCGCCATGCCGCAGCCTGTCAACCGGCGGTCCTACAGCTCTCCGCTGCGGGCCGAGCGTGCGAGGGGGACCCGTCGCCGGGTGATCGCGGCGGCCGTCGAGCTCTTCCTCGCCCGGGGCTACGCCGGCACGACGCTGGCCGCGGTGGCCGCCGGGGCCCAGGTGTCGGTCGACACGGTCTTCCACCTGTTCGGGAGCAAGCGCGGGTTGCTGCAGGCGGCGATGGACACCGTGATCGGTGGTGATGACGCCGACGTGCCGCTGCTGGAGCGACCTGATCCACAGACGATGCGGACCGAGACCGATCCACGCCGGCAGATCGCACTGTTCGCCCACGGCATCCTCGGCCAGCTGGAGCGGATCGCCCCGGTCGACGACATGCTGCGCAGCGCTGCCGCGGTCGACGCCGACGTCGCCGCACTGCGGGAGGACCTGCACCACCGGCAGCGGCGCCAGGCCATGACGGCCGTCGCGGGGTGGATCGCGTCGAACAGCCCCCTGCGGGACGCGATGCCGGTAGCGGAGGCAGCCGCCATCCTGTGGACGCTCACCAGCCCCGAGCTGCACCACATGTTCCGGGTCGACTGCGGCTGGCCTCCGGACCGGTACGAACGCTGGCTGCGCACCACACTGGAAGACGGCCTGCTGCCTTGACAGGCCGCGAGCCGGCCGAGACCCGGGCGGTCAGCGATCGGTGTGGCCGGGCGCCGCTGGGAGTGCGGCCGCGGCGCGGCGCTCGACGCGCGCCTGGACCAGCAGGGCCGCGGTGACCGCCATCCCGGCTCCGACGGCGAGGGCAAGCATCGGCAGCGCGCCGTCATCGGGGGCCAGCAGACTGCGGTCCTCCTCCTGCCAGGGCCACAACGCTCGGAGCGACCCCGCCATGAGCCCGGTCATCAGCGCCAGGGTCAGGGCGTGATGCCGACGCAGCGCGGCCTGCAGCGCCTTGACGAACAGCCCCAGTCCCAATGCCGCCCCGAGGGCGAAGGCACCCAGGTAGCCGACGTCCCGGTCGTTGACCGCGGCCAACGTCGGTTGGCACAGCCCGACGGTCAGCAGGAGGAAGGAGCCGGACACCCCGGGCAGCACCAGCGCGCAGATGGCCACCGCGGCAGCGGGGACGACCAGCGTGAGCGGCGGATCGACGTCGCCGCCGGGTGGCAGCCCGGTCAGCAGGAACGCCACGCCGGCGCCCAGCACAGCGACAGCGACGTCCCGCCCGGCCCAGCGGCCCACCATCCGCGCGGGGACGACGATCGAGAACAGCACCAGCCCGGAGAAGACCGCCCGCGCCCCGACCGGGTGGTCCTCGACCAGCGGCTCGAGGAGCCGGGCCGCGACCATGACGGCGACGACCATGCCGATCAGCACCGGGACGATCGTGGGCCAGTGCGCCCGGCTCAGCTCCGTGCGGGCCGGCGCCCACCGCCCGGTGAGCGCCAGCCGCGAGGCCGTCACGACGTGCCCGGCACCGTCGATGAGCCGTTCGTACACCCCGACGACGAGTGCGACCGTGCCCCCGCTGACCCCCGGGACGACTTCGGCGGCGCCCATCGCCATCCCTCGGAGGACGTGGCCGGGAGCGTGTGCGAACCCCGCTCCCGGGGCCGGTGGACCGGGACTGCCGTGCTCCGCTGGGTGCATCGCCCGAGAGCTACCGCCGTGCACTGATCCGGTCAGACCTTGGTGTTGCGCTTCACCCAGCCGAAGGCGGCGGTCGCGACGAAGAGCACGGCGCCGATGACGAGCAGCCAGAACAAGCCCTCCACGACCGCACCGATGACCACGAACGCCAGCCACAGGACAAGCAGCAGTGCGATGAACCCGAGCATGAGGATCCCCTCTCCGTCGTCTCGGAGGATCTGCCCGTCTCCTTGCCGTCGGACACCCGTTCGGCGCGATCGTCACATGACCGCCACGAATGCGACGGGGCACCGCGGTCTCGGTTCCGGCTGACCCGCCGCGGCCGAACTGGGCCGGCCGGGCGTTTCTTGACTGCTTCAAGGAAACGGGCCACGATGACCCCGTGCCCGACCTTGCGGAGTTGGAGCGCGACCTGCGGTCCGCGGGCCTGCGCGTCACCCGCCCCCGCCTGGCAGTACTCGACGCCGTCCACGCGCACCCGCACCTCGACACCGAGGCCCTCATCGGCGCCGCGCGCACCCGCCTGGAGTCGATCTCCCACCAGGCCGTCTACGACGTCCTGCGGGTGCTCACCGACACCGGTCTCGTCCGGCGCATCCAGCCGCAGGGATCGGTCGCCCGCTACGAGGCACGCGTCGGCGACAACCACCACCACCTGGTCTGCCGGGACTGCGGCGTGATCGTCGACGTCGACTGCGCCACCGGTGCGGCGCCGTGCCTGATGCCGTCCGGTGACGCGCCACCCGACTTCGTCGTCGACGAGGCCGAGGTCATCTACTGGGGCCGGTGCCGCTCCTGCGCCACCGCACCGGCCGCCCCGTCCACCACCGCCCGTCCCGCAGAGAGAGGCAACCCGTGACCGAATACGACAAGTCCCAGGTCAGCACGGCCGACCACGACAAGACCGAGGTCGCCAAGGCCCAGTCGGAGAGCACCAGCGAGAGCGAGAACCCGGCGATCAAGGCGCCGGAGCCGGCCACCAACGGGCGCCCCCGCACCACCCGCGACTGGTGGCCCAACCAGGTCGACGTCCAGGTGCTCAACAAGACCTCCAAGGACTCCGACCCGCTCGGCGCCGACTTCGACTACAAGGCCGCCGTGGCCACGCTCGACGTCGAGGCGGTCAAGCGCGACGTCGTCGAGGTCATGCGCACCTCGCAGGACTGGTGGCCGGCCGACTGGGGCCACTACGGCCCGCTGTTCATCCGGATGTCCTGGCACGCCGCGGGCACCTACCGCATCGCCGACGGCCGCGGTGGCGGTGGCGAGGGCGGGCAGCGCTTCGCCCCGCTGAACAGCTGGCCGGACAACGCCAACCTGGACAAGGCCCGCCGGCTGCTGCTGCCGGTCAAGCAGAAGTACGGCCGCAAGCTCTCCTGGGCCGACCTGCTGGTGCTGGCCGGCAACGTCGCGCACGACGACATGGGGCTGAAGACCTTCGGCTTCGCCTTCGGCCGCGCCGACAACTGGCAGCCCGGCGAGGTCTTCTGGGGCCCGGAGGACACCTGGCTCGGCGACGAGCGCTACGCCGATGACGCCCCGCTGGACCTGGATGACGGCCACCTCGCCGCCGTCACCATGGGACTGATCTACGTCAACCCGGAGGGTCCGCAGGGCAAGCCGGACCCGCTGGCGTCCGCCCACGACATCCGCGTCACCTTCAGCCGGATGGGCATGAACGACGAGGAGACCGTCGCGCTGATCGCCGGCGGCCACACCTTCGGCAAGACGCACGGCGCGGGCAACCCCGAGCTGGTGGGCCCCGAGCCCGAGGGCTGCCCGGTGCACGGCAACGGCATCGGCTGGGTCAGCCAGTACGGCACCGGCAAGGGCGCCGACACCATCACCAGCGGCCTCGAGGGCGCCTGGACCCCGACGCCGACCCAGTGGGACAACACCTACTTCGAGATGCTGTTCAGCTACGACTGGGAGCTCACCGAGAGCCCGGCCGGCGCCAAGCAGTGGAAGCCGAAGAACCCCGAGGCACAGGAGCTCGTCCCGGACGCGCACATCGAGGGCAAGAAGAACGCCCCGATGATGGCGACCACCGACCTCGCCCTCATGGCCGACCCGGGTTTCCGGGAGATCTCCGAGCGGTTCTACAACGACCCGGAGTACTTCGCCGACCAGTACGCCCGGGCGTGGTTCAAGCTGCTGCACCGCGACATGGGCCCGAAGAGCCGCTACGTCGGCCCGGACGTCCCGGCCGAGGAGCTCATCTGGCAGGACCCGGTCCCGGCCGTCGACCACGAGCTCGTGGGCGAGGCGGAGATCGCCGACCTCAAGGCCCGGCTGCTCGACTCGGGCCTGACCGTGTCCCAGCTGGTGCACACCTCCTGGTCGGCAGCGGCGTCCTACCGCGGCACCGACAAGCGCGGTGGGGCCAACGGGGCGCGGCTCCGCCTGGAGCCGCAGATCAACTGGGCGGCCAACCAGGGCGTCGCCGACGTGCTGCCGGTGCTGGAGCGGGTGAAGAGCGACTTCGAGTCCCACACCGGCAAGCGGGTGTCGCTGGCCGACCTGATCGTGCTCGGTGGCACCGCGGCGGTGGAGAAGGCCGCGGCCGACGCCGGCGTGCAGCTCACCGTGCCGTTCTCCCCCGGCCGCACCGACGCCAGCCAGGAGCAGACCGACGTCGAGAACTTCCGCTGGCTGGAGCCGCGGGCCGACGGCTTCCGCAACTACCTCCAGCCGGGCAGCAAGCTCGAGCCGGAGACGCTGCTGATCGACCGCGCCTACATGCTGGAGCTGACCGCGCGGGAGATGGTGGTGCTCCTGGGTGGACTGCGGGTGCTCGGGGCCAACACCGGCGGTGTACAGCACGGCGTGTTCACCGACCGGCCGGGCGTCCTGTCGCAGGACTTCTTCCGCAACCTGCTGGACCTGGGCGTCCAGTGGCGCACCTCGGTGCAGGACGAGGACGTCTACGAGGGCCTGGACGCCGACGGGAACGTCGTCCGCACGGCGACCGCTGTGGACCTGGTGCTCAACTCCAACTCCATCCTGCGCGGCATCGTCGAGGTCTACTCGGGCGACGACATGCAGGAGAAGTTCGCCGAGGACTTCGCCACCGCCTGGGTGAAGGTCATGGAGCTGGACCGCTACGACCTGCGGTAGCCATCCCCACCCGGACGCCCCGGCCCGCCTCGTGCGGGCCGGGGCGCCCGCGCGTCCGGGCCTCTGCACGGTGGGAGGACATCGAGGAGAACGGCGAGGCCGAGACGCTGGCGGAGGCGCAGGCCCGGCCCGTCCCCGACGTCGACGGCTCCGCGCTGCGCGACTGCCCACCGGCCTGAGCCGAGGACGGGCTAGAGGGCCAGCAGCAGCGCGGTGAAGGCCAGGCAGGCGCCCCCGAGCAGCGGGACGTGTGCCCGTCCTGACCCGGGCAGCTGCTGCTTGAGGCTGGTGAGGACGATCGAGCCGGCCAGCAGCGCGGAGAGGACCCGCACGGCTGCGTCGCCGAGGTCCACCGCGGCCCCGATCCCCCAACCGACGAGGACCGCTGCGGCCAGGACCCACCGCCCCAGCCGGTCGTAGGCGCGCGGGTCCTGGTCGCGCAGCGCGATCTCGCCGACGAGGTACCGGGCGGACAACGCGACCGTGTAGAGGACCAGCTCCGTCGGACCGGGGCGGACCTGGTGCACCAGCAGGTACCCGACGAAGAGGTTGAAGACCAGGTACAGGGCGCCGCTGGCCCAGAACGGCCACGGGGTCGACGTGCCGCCCTCCTGCCGCTGCTCCCGGCGGTCGGCGTCCTGGGCCCGGTCGAGCACCGCGTAGTACAGCAGCAGGCCGGCCAGCGCGACGAGGAACGGACGTTCGGCCAGCAGGCCGAGCAGCCCCTGCCCCGGACCGGCCGGAGCCGCGGTGACGGGCTGCGCCAGGTCGGGGAGCAGGCGCCCGAAGACGTAGGCGATCGCCAGTCCGCCGGCGAACGACTGGAACCTGGCCGACCCGGGCGACACGCGCCGGCGGATCCGCGGGACCAGCAGCTGCACGACCACGAGCGCACCGGCGGCCACCAGGGCCGCCAGCGGTACGCCGCTCCCGGTCAGCTGGACAGCACTCGACATCAGGTGGCGCCCACTCCGCACTCAGACAGCCGCGCCTGCGCGGCTGGTGCGCCCCGCTCCCGCTCGCGGACGCCGCCCTTGCGCCGGTGCAGCGTGAGGGTCATGACCACCACGACCAGGGCACCGACCCCGGACACGATGGTCTTCTCGTCCGGCAGCGCGTCCTCCACCGTGGCGTGGCTCTCCTCGTGCGGCCGCAGCCGGTGCCAGATCTCCTCCGCCCCCTCGTAGCAGAGACAGGCGCCGCCGACCATGAGGATCGGGGTGAGGAGGAAGGGCAGGAACTCGCTGAGCAACAGCACCGCGGGCAGGATGATCAGCAGCTCGTTGCGCAGCGACCCGAGGGCGATCTTCCGGATGATGGGCAGTTCGCGCTCGGCGTTCAGCCCGTGCACGTACTGCGGCGTCACCCCGGCAGTCTCCCGCACCGGGGCAGCCGAGCCGGGTGACCGTCACCTCGATCGGGAGGCGACCGTGCCGGAGCGTCCCGCGCGGCCGCCACCGCACGGGTCACCGCGTTGCGCGAGCAGTTGACGGCCACCGGTCACGGTCAGATCGGCGCTCGGTCCTGACGCTCGCCCCTCCGGCGCCGGCCCGCGCCAGGACCTGCTCGTAGACCCCGAGCGTCTCCTCCGCCATCCGTCGCGCCGTGAACTGCTCGACGTACCTGCGTCGCCCGGCCCGGGCGTATCGGCGCCGCAGCTCGGGGTCGGCGAGCAGGTCGCCCAGCGCGCGGGCGAGGGCGGAGAGGCTGTCGAGGTCGCCGACCGCCTGGGCGAGCGGGATGGAGTCGGCGAGCTCCTGGGCCTTGGTGCGGATCTCGCCCGGGTTGCCGGTGTGCGCGGCCAGCCGCGCCTCGAGCAGGGT